>DASUPZ010000505.1:0-14143 GCA_036280855.1 Pyrinomonadaceae bacterium
GAACGTTCTCGTCTCCATCAACCATCGCGCTACCCCTCGGCCGGCCAGTCCGCCTCGGTGTAACAATTAAAGCGAAGACACCGGGTGTGCACAGTGCTGTACTCAACCTGGATGAAGTTGATGGATTGAAAGCCGTCCATCAAGTCCAGACCACGGTTGTCGCTGCGGAAGAACTCACAAGCGCGGATGAGTTTAAGATCACGCACACTGCCACCGTGGAATGGATGTACGGACGCTCTTACTTCTTCTATGTTCCGCCAGGCACGCCGTCGTTGAACGTGCAGATGACGATCGCAATGGGGAATGCACGAATGCTGCTGATGCGTCCGTCAGGCGATTCGCGTTACGAGCTCGCAACTTACTCCACAGATGCGTGCAAATATCAAACAGGCGGTTCATGCAGCCAGGCAGTCGTGAAACCGGAGCCCGGTGTCTGGGAAGTGCTCATTGAGAACAAAAATACCCGGGGCGACTCACGTTTCGTCAGGCCCAATCGAACCACCTTTACAGTGACGGCAGAAATCCTCGGCAACACTGAGCGCACAAACAAGTTCGAATCCGATTTAACCGTCAGCTTCACATCCAACAGCGCTGAGTTGTGGACATACGAGTTCGACGTCAAGCCCGGCACGAAAAACCTCGTTAGCGAGATGGAAAACGTTTCGCCATCGGGCGCCGACCTCGATCTGTATCTCTTCGACTGTACAACAGGGCAATGCATGCTCAAGGACTTAAGCCAGCGCGATAACTCAGACGAAAGGGTTGAAGTGCAACAGCCTTCGCCGGGGAAATGGAAAGTTGTAGTCGATCCGGCGAGTACTCGATACATAACTAAGGGGCTTATCACGTTCAACATGTAGATCAGCGGGTCAGGGGTGCGTCCACCTCCAACCCGCGTGATGCCAATTCGAGATGCACTCTCTTATTCCTCAGAGACGTAGATTGCGCTAACGAGTTTGGTCCGATCGAACACTGGCCCCTCCTCATCAGCCGGGATTAGCGTCTCCTGAATCAGCTCGCGTGCCTCACCCAGTTCCAGTACTTCAGGTTCATTGAAATTCATTGGTCCTCTCCTCCTTTCTTTCGAAATTGTTGGCCTGCCTCCCCGATGTCCGATGTATTACTCACTCCGCCTCGGCATAGATCGCGCCGTCGTTTTTCATACGGAAACCTTCCGGGCCTTCTTCATCGCCCGGATAAAAGGTCGTCTGAATTAACTCGCGTGCCTCTCCCAACTCCATTACTTCAGGTTCCTGGAAATTCATTGGTCCTCTCCTCCTTTCCTGAGAAATTGATCTTCTCTTCGTCATGAACAAGCTGTGACCACTGCCGCCCTCGAGTCGTTTGATAGAAATGCCCTTGGGGCTTTGGGCCATGTGGCCTCATGCGACCGGGCGTGACGGTGCTCCAGCGAACGCAGCCAGATTTCGATTGCGATGGTTTTCAATAGAGTCGACGTCTCGATCTTGCGGCCATGACGCGCGAGGTCGAGGGCCGATCGGAAGAGCTTTGCCTCTACATATCCACGTTGGCAGACGCGCGCATCGGCAAGCATCGGCTTCAGCACGTGCCACTGATCTGCAAGCCCGCGACAAAAAGTCTCGCCCACGATGCCCTTGTTCGTGCGGTTGAGCACTTTCGCCGGCACAATGTTTTTCAGTGCCCTGCGCATCAGTGAACGTGTTTCATCCCGCCGCAACTTTTGCTCGAATGGAATCGACATCAGAAATTCCACGAGGGGCCGGTGCAGGAATGGATAAGTCTTGTTGAAAGCGGCATTTTCCCAGCACTCTCCTTCCGCAATGCTCGAGATAATGAACTGGACCATCGTTGCTTGCCGGCGACTGCTTGGTAATCGATAGCCAAACGGATCCGGAGGCAGCAGCAAACGCTCTTTGAGGTGTCCGGTCTTAACGAACTCTCGACTTAGCCAGGGCGCGGGTTTCAGTTGGCGTTGAAAGCTCGCCGTCAGCGACGCGGGCAAGAGGGGCACAATCGCGTCTTGCCACAGCGTGCGGAGATACGGTTGCATCAAAATTCCGCTCCACACTTGTACCTGCCGGTGCAGTGCCAGCGGCTTCCGTTGGTAAATCAGATCGGTCAATGCCGGCGTCGCTTCACGAATGCTCCACAACAACTGATCGCCCCCAAGACCGCTGAGCAACACAGTGGCGTTAGCGGTCCGCATCTCTCGCGAAAGCCATTTGTCCGTTCCTTCGACACACACACCGGTATGTGGTTTCGATATGAACCTGGCTTCGGGTGACACAAAACTCACCCAGTGCTTTTCGCTTTGCAGGTGATGTCCGGCGCGGCCTCTGAACTCTTCAATCACGCGAATAAATTGGCGATCGAAGAATGTCGTTGAATGCTCGTCGATGTAGGAGACGGTCTCGAGTCGCGGAGTCGAAGCCTCGCCGGCTTCCATGATCTGATCTGCGACGCAGACGATGGATGAGGAGTCGAGGCCGCCGCTCAATTCGGCCCAGACCGGTCCATCACTTCGCAGGCGACATCGCACCGCTTCACGAAACAGTTGCCGGAACTGCTCTTCATAGTCGCTGTCGTTCGGGTATCTGATTTCATGTTCCGGATCGAGCTTCCAGAACCGGCGTGACTGCACATGTCCTTTGCGGGCCACGACTACATGCCCCGGAACAACTGCCGAAATCCTTTTGTACGGGCTGCGCGACATCTCCGGATGTAGCGCTAAATACCCGGCCACATAATCGTCGTCGACTTCCGGGTCGATACCCGTCGCGACAAGAAGCCCTTCCAGCGTCGACGACCAAACGAGTCGCTCTTTGCTTGCAGAGTAGTACAGCGTCCGAGTGCCAAACGGATCGCGAGCCAGAAAGAGCGTGCGGGTACGCGGATCGTAAAGTGAAAGGACAAAGTCCCCGACGATGCGCGACAGAAAATCATCACCCCACTTCAGGTACGCAGCCATGACGAGCGCAACGTCAGACGTATCACCCTCGCAACCATCAGGGAAATGACCGCGCAAATCATCACCGTTATCAAGGCGCCCATTCCACGCGAGCCCCTGACCGCAGTGCGTTTGAAACGGTTCGATCTCCGCCCCACTCACGGGCGCGTTGCAAAAATCGAAAACTCCACCTATCCCACTCATAATCCTGCCAATCTTTCTCATCCTGTAATCGTGTCTAGCAACGACTAATCACTTGAAAGAACGTCTGCACGTTTTTGTGATCGTTCACCACTGCTCCATCGACCTCCACCCACGAGTGTCCGTAAAACGGAATCTTGTGAACGCCGATAACCATCTCTGCCGGCACACCAAGACTTCGCAATAAGCACGTCGCAACAGCTGATCTTTGGAGGCAAAGTTTCTCTTTCGGGTGCCAGACGCACGCCTTTTCAACCGTTGCACACCCGTCGCTGATCACCCCGGTTGCATCAGACGAGGGTTGTCGCAACTTCCATCTCTTCACAAGTTCGTGCAGCGTGTTGAAGCCACCAACTTTCAACAGTGCATCCATGCTCGTGAGCAGGATCAGTGCGGCAGTTGTGCGCGCCTTCATCCACAGCAGCGGATTTATGACTGCTTTCAGACAGAACACACATGCGACAGAAAGCTTGTTGCGTGTCCATGCGAGTGTTGGCCCACCCGCGATCCGCGCGTGAATGATGTCGCGTTCCGTAAGCTGATGGAGAAGACCGTCAACTGCGGCTGCGAGTCGTGCTCTCGGAACATCCGTAAACTCGGCGGCAATCGATTCAAACAACTCCGCGCGCGTCATTCCCTCTTCGCTCGCCGCGAGCTTTGCAAACATGAATGCACCAGTGCTGTTGAGGCTCAGTATGCTGTCCTGCCTGACATCGAGGATGATGCATCCGTCGTCAGTGGCAGGTGAGAAACAGACTTCAGCCGCAACACAGAATCTTTTCTGATCTGTTTCCATTTTCGTTGCTTCGTCTTTGCTGGTTTTAGGCGTGGGGGAAGCCCAGGATTTCGGCACTGTACGCTTACTTCGCGACGCGGAGAAAAATTTCTATTTCCTGCTTGGGATCCTAAGCAAAGCCGTTTTTCCCGAGTGATTCGCAAACGCGAATGTTCGCGGCTTCTGAAAGTTTGCTTAGAATCCTAAGCAGCGACTCACCTGAACCTCACGATCGGCCCACCTGATCGGATAAGGTCTATGCGAAATCACGATCGTCGTTATGCCCTGTAGATGAGAATCGAGTTCGTCGAACAGTCGCTGTTCGGTAAGGCTATCGAGCGCCGAAGTGCACTCGTCGAGTATGAGAATCTGCGGCCGTTGCAGCAGCGCGCGAGCCAAAGCGACCCGCTGGCGTTCACCTCCGGACAGCCGGTTGCCACGTGGCCCAAGCGCTTCGTCCAACCCATTCGGCAACCTGGCAATCACCGCATCCAACTGGGTAAGTTTTGTGACCCTATCTAACTCTTCCTGCGATGCATTCGGATTTCCGTAAAGCAGATTTTCACGCAGCGTCACATCAAACAGCACCGGATCCTGTGGAACGAAAATCACGGACGATCGCAAGCTCTTCAACTTGATGTCGCGAACGTCTACTCCTCCGACGAGCACCGCACCCGCGGGCGCGTCGTACAGCCGCGCGATCAACCTGGCAATCGTGCTTTTCCCGTTCCCACTCGTCCCCGCGAGCGCCACTCTCTCCCCGGGATTTACTCGCAAGCAAAGCCCTTCCAGAACTTGCCGGTCGGACTGGTAACTAAAAAACACGTCCTTCAGCTCGATCGCACTTGAGCCTGCAAGCGCCAGCGCACCAGGCCGATCGAGCATGACCGGCTGGGCTTCAGCGATCTCCATCAACCGCCGCACGCTCGCGCCCGCACGTTGCAGCTTCGAATAGATCTCAACGACTCCATACAATGGAACAAACAACTGCAACGTGTAACCGTAAAAGGCCACTAAACTTCCCGCAGTCATCACCCCGGTAATCACCTGATGACCGCCATAACACAGCACTCCCGCCATACCCGCCACGATGATCAGGTAAAGAATCGAACTGAAAAACAGTTCCGTGCCGCGTCGTTTGATGTGTGCTCGAACTGCGCCGCCGGAAAGACGTGCAAACCGCCGTGCCTCTCGTTGTTCGCAGGAAAGCAGCTGCACTTGCACGATCGACGAAAGATGCTCTTCAAGAAAGCCGGTGATCTTTCCTGCCTGCGCCTGCACTGCGTCTGAAGATTGACGCAGCCGGCGGTGAAATCGCCGCCGCACGATGATGAATACGGGTATCAGCGGCAACACAATCATTGTTAAGCGGTAGTTGAGAATCAGCATCGTCGACATGACGAGTGTGAAGAGAGTGGTCATGCGAAGCACGCTTGGGATCACTTCACCACTCAGCGTTCCTACCTGGTCGACGTCACCCTGAAGACGATGCAACGTTTCACCCGCAGGTTTGTTGTCGTGATACTCGGCGGAGAGACGTTGAAGATGACGCAACAAATTCAGCCTGGTCCGAAAAGTCATCTTCTGGACCGCGCGAAAATTGAGCATTGACGCAAGACTCTCAAGTCCGAGACGTCCCACGTACGTCAGGAAGAACACGACCGCCACCAGCGGCAACCAACTCGTGCGACGATTTGGTATCACATCGTCGATCAAAAATCTGACGATTAGCGGATCGATAAGCACGAGTGTGCTCGCGAGCACGATGCAGAGGTAGCTGGCAAAATGAAGACGCAGAAACGGTTTGACTTGCCCAGCAAGCCATCGAAACTCGCTTGACTGGCTTAATTCCATGTTGACATGTAAATCCTATTAATCTTGTAAATCCTGTCTAACTGCTCACACACAGCGTGCTGTAGCCAATCACCCGTCCCACAATTTCCGCCTCTTTGAGGTAAGTAAACCGCCGCACGCTCGCGGGCGACGAGTGGTACGGGATGATCAGCAATTGGTTTTCCTGCAATTCACACCAACCGCACGCGTATGCGTCTCGCAATTCGATAAAGAAGATGGGTCGCTCAAATTCGTTGTGCCACGCAGCTGTTTTCAGTCTGTTCTGAGACGTATCGATTTTCAGCAGCGCACCCGGACGAATCATCGGATACATCGTGAAGTCTGTAAGTCCAAGGTAACCGTATGTGATATTTGCTTCACATCCATCAGGACCAATCAATTTCAACTCTGACAGCAGGCTCGTATACAGCGCCTTCAGCCCATTGCTGTTCCCTGATACCAATTGCGTGAGGTGTGGACCGGCAACCGGCCGGCAATATTCTTTATCGTCAACATCAACGTTGTAGAGTCGCAGCAAATCGAGCAGGTTCGTTTGATAAATAACGCTGAGGCTCGACAACTTGCAGATGCTCGGTTCGGAAAGGCCATTCTCGAGTTGGGCCAACCAGCCGTTTGAAATGCAAAACCTCTTGTCGCCCTTCGCTTCAGCGATCCGGCGACTTGCCTGTTCGACCTCGCGAACAGTGATGTTCCGCTCATTGCGGAGCGTTTTGAGCTTTTGACCAGCAGGCACAGCAAGCCCTCGCAACAATCCGGGAGGCACTCTCTCCTGGGCCAATTTTTTGTCTGGGTAGTGTAGTGGGAAGCGCGGAGCCTAATAGAAATCGTGGCCACTGGCCAGCATAAAACTTCTTTGTCCGAGATAAGGGAAAGGCTACGTTGTCACTGCGCAGGACTTTTGACTGTATTTCTAATCACTTCGCGCGAAACCAACCCAATTGCTTAGTCGCTATTGAGAATACCCGGCAACGCGCTCGCGCACTTTCCACGTGCGAAACGTCAAGCCGATCTTCACAAGCGATTGAAGCTGTGTAAGATAACCACGAACCGATTGTTCTAGATTACGGATAATTACGCAGGATACAGCACGCCAACAACCTGACCGATGATCGTCACTTCGTCTGCATTGAATTCCTCGCGAAGATTTCCGGACGCAGGATGCGGTATCAGCACGACTTTTCCACTCGCACTCATCTCGACGTAAACACACGTGTAACCATTCGGCGTCAACACATAGAACAACTCGCGCTGGTAAAAACTTGCATTGCCCGCCGGATGCACCTGGTTCAACAGCCGGTTCACAAGCACGCGGCTACCCGGCCGGACAAGCGGCGCCGCGTTCGTGTCTTCTTCACCAACCACAACGTACGTCAGATCCGGTGAATAGAAAGGACCAAGATACTCGACGTCGATATCGGCCCAGCGCTTGACTGATCCTTTGAAGAACTGCGTCGACTCGAGATCGGCATCATCCCAAACAACCGGAATCTTGATCGTGCGATGACGCGTCACCGCGTCGATTGGCACTTCGTATGTACGCGCGCGAGTCATCTCGAGTTGTTCAGTAAACCGGCGCTCGGGTTGTAGACCAATCGCAGCGTCCATATCGTCGCGAGAGAGATTCAAAATCATGCGAAGACTGTCGAGTTTAGCAGTGCCCGGCTGGCGAATACTTCCGCTGATGATGTTCCCGAGTGTCGATTTCCCGATACGCATGTCCGGATTGTCGTTGATCGTTGCGAGTCGTTCACTCTCCGTAACGATGTCTTTGTAGTTGAGATCGAGAAGCTTCATGGCCGTGAGAATCAGGTTGCCAAGCGGCGCTTCGGTTTGCCTTTGCGGCCTGCCACGCTTGCCTTGTCCCGGCTGATGTCTTCTTTCACGCGGCCGGCTCGCGGCCCCGAGTCGCGCGGCACGGGCTTTCAATGCTTCATTCAGCATCGAGCGCACCTGCTCCTGGTCGATCGGTTTGGTGACATACCCATACGCCTGCTTCACCCCGGCCTCAAACGCATCTTCGGGAGTGACGTAGCCTGTGATCATGATGATTACGAGCTCCGGCGATCTCTTTTTCAGTTTCTCCAACACTGAAATACTGGAGCCGTCAGGAAGTTTCACGTCGAGCAACACAGCGCCCGGCTCTTCGCGATCGACCATCGCGCGAGTCTCGGCAATACTTGCCGCCTCGATCGTGCGATAGCCCCACGAACGCACGGCCTCGACGAGAGTCGAACGGATCGTTACGTCGTCATCGACGACGAGCACTGTGTCTTTCAAGTTGTCGCTTTCGTTCTCGTTTGACTTAGCTTTGCGACCCGGGCGCGCGCCAAAGGACATGCGACATAGATCTCCTATCTCCAACGCTTCAGCCGGGAGGTAATCGACGTCGTTAAAAAGTGGTTTCGTCGTTTAGCGCGAAACCATCACTGGGCCTGTTACAGCGGAAAAGATTTGCCTCATTTCGGGTTCTCGGCGAGGTCGGGTTGAGACCGTAAGGGCAAGGCGAGTACGAACTTCGAGCCGCGGCCGGCTTTTGATGTAAAGGAAATTCGACCGTGGTATGCGGCCGCGGTCCGTCGCACAGCCGCAAGACCAAGACCAGTTCCATGGGTCTTAGTCGTGAACAGAGGTTTAAATATGCAGTCGCGAATTTCCAGCGGAATGCCGCGACCAGTGTCAGTTACTTCGATTAGAGCTTCACCATTTGGGTTCTGGCGTTTTGGACCACGACGGAGGCAAACGGTTACACGACCGCTGCCTTCGATAGCTTCGATCCCGTTGAGCAGGAGATTCAACACCGCGTCTTCAATACGCGAGGGATCGATAAACATGACCAGGGGTTCTGTTGTCTCGTCGATGAATTGCACTTCGACCTGGCGTGATCTGGTTTGCTGATTCGCGAGCGAGACGACGCCGCTGATCAATTCGCTGAGCAAACATTCCCGCGCTCTGAATACGCGCGGCTGCGATAGGTTGAGCAGCTCTCGCATGCTTGCATCGATCTTCATGGCGCCATGACGCACCGCTTCCATCCATTCTCTTTCCTGCGGCGTGAGCCGGCGTAGCTGCAAAAATGTGTCTGCAACTCCTTTTATACCGGCCAGCGGATTCCTGATTTCGTGAGCGAGAGTGGCCGTGGTCATGTTCACTTTGGGGATCTCAGTCGCGGCTATCCACACGGAGGTGAGTCGCGACGTGTACTGGTCGTGAACCGCGGACCAGCGAGCCTCCATTACACGTTCATCTCCGGTTTTTGTTTGTTGCGCAAATTCGCCGTGCCATTCGCCGTTTTTTCGAACAGTGCGCCAGGCGTTATCAAACACGGGTTTGCTATCGCCGAAGAGAGTTGTGCGCGCAAGCCGTCCAACCAGTTCGGCTGAGGTCCAACCGTAAAAGTTTTCAGCAGCGCGATTCAGATAGGTGATATGTCCGTGCGAGTCGAGAGCGACAACGGCATCCTTGACGAGATCGAGGGCGTGACTCTTTTCCCGGTGCTGGCGTTCGTCCACTTGGCGCATAACCGATGAGGGATTGGCGGACGGCTATAGCTCGAAGTAATAGCGCATCGAGCGACAAGTCGGGGGGAACCGCACTCTTCTAGCTCAATATTTCACTGCTAAGGGAGTAGTTACGCGGGAGGGGCCAATCTTACACCATGATCGGAATTTTGAGAATACACTTCTTCATACGTAGTGGGTTGACTTCCGCGGAAAAGTTGGTATATTACCACCCTCGTGGACAGTTGTGTCATGGAATGATATGACGCCCGCGAAAGCGGTGGAGCAATTGCACGAGTGTCTGGAAAATGGCGAAATCGTTCTGACTAAGCATTTCAAGGACGAATTGAGCAATGAGTGTATTCCCTTTGAAGACGCCTGGATTGTTCTCAAATACGGACGTATCTTCACCCCACCGGAAGAAGACATGCGTACCGCCGAGTGGGTCTATCGAATAGAAGGTCATGAACCCGGTGGAAAATGGATTGTCATTGCTTTTTGTTTCAAGACGTTAGCACGTGCGAATCTCATAACGATTTTTTCCGTTAAGTCGAAAGGGAAGCGACGATGAACGAGATTCAATGCAGCAATTGCGGAAAGAAGGCTAACGTAGTACGTGGGAGCTACTGTTTCATTGAAAGTGGTCTATCGTGGGTAACGCTGCAAGGAATCGAACTGATTCAGTGTGAGCACTGCGGCAACGAAGACCCTATCATTCCGCGCATAAACGATTTAATGAGAGCGTTAGCTGTGGCGCTCATTGCGAAACCATATCGCCTCACCGGAGAGGAGGTGCGTTTCTTACGAAAGTACATGCGAAAGACAGCGGCAGAATTGGCCCAGATGCTTCACGTTAATAAGACAACTGTGTCTAAATGGGAAAACAACGAAGATCCAATCGGGGATCAAAGCGATCGGCTCCTTCGCGTTATAACGGTCGCGTTAGGAGACGGCCTGTTAACAAAAATAGAAGAAGTAATTGCAATGTTCCCGCACATCGATAACACGCCACAAAAGATCGGGATCGAAATAGATCCACGGGACATGTCTCACCAGTACGTCTGACAAAATAAAAGCTTGTCAATTCTAACGCTCTACAGGGCTGGGGAAAAACCAGCCCTACCCAAAAGCGCGTACTTCATCCGCGTTGGATCGTGTAGGAAATCCGGCCTGATCCGCGGCGAAAATCCAGGTTAATGCGGGGCGAAAATTTTTATGGCATCTTAGTTGCGCTGGTCTTTTTACGAAAGCGAATTGTGATCTAGAACAGAACAGAGGACAGGAGTCTGTGTGATGCTCGACCAGCAAGTTGATGACAAAGGTACCGACCAACAACAGGCGCAGATGATGCTGCAAAAGTTGCGCGATGAGGGATTTGAGGCCGATAACGATAAACTCGCAATCGCCCTTGGCAGAACGGTCGAACAGGTCGAGGCAATGATTAGCGGCGCCGAGACTATCGACGACGATGTAGTAATGAAGGCCAAAGGCATTGCTCTCCATCGCGGAATTGAACTCGAGTAGGAGCTTTCGACTACTTGAAAGATAAAGAAGCCAAAGCCGCATCGACTGCGCCGTGGTGGTGGTATGAAGGTGGCAGCGAAATCTGTTCGACCTGTCACCAGACGTACGCATATCAAACGGGCTATTACTGTTTTGAATGCGACAGTAACGTCTGTTCAGTATGCGTACAGGAAACCGAAGTCCACGAGGTGGTCTGCACCTCCTGTTGTTCTGAATGATCGCCGTCACGAGAGAGAAGTTTTATGGCAGCCCGAGCAATCTGGAAAGGTCAATTGAAACTCGGCACGACGCGCGTGCCCGTCAAACTATATTCTGCGGTCCAGGATCGGACTGTGCGTTTTCACGTGCTCGACGAACGTCGCAAGCACCGTGTCAAACAACACATGGTCGACCCTGACTCAGGTGAAGAAGTTCCGACTGAAGAGATTCAAAAAGGTTACGAGATCGAGCCAGGACGATATGTGATCCTGACTGAACAGGAACTCGAGAAACTCCAGCCGCCGCCCTCGCGCGACATCGAGGTGGTCGAGTTTGTTCCTCAAAACACAATCAGCCAGCAATGGTATGAGCGACCGTATTACGCTGGTCCGGACGGCGAAGAGAAAGACTACTTCGCACTCGTCGAAGCGATGAAGAAAAAGGAGAGCGAGGGCATTGCGCACTGGGTGATGCGCAACAAGTATTACGCAGGCACGCTTCGCCCGGTCGACGATTATCTTCTGCTCTTCACCTTGCGCGACGCGAATGAAGTGATCCTGGCTGACGATCTTACAAAACCGGCGGGCGCAGCACCGACGCAAAAAGAGCTGGCGATGGCAACGCAACTCGTCGACATGTTGAAGGGTGAGTTTGATCCCGCTGATTACAAAGACGAGTATCGCGCACGTGTGATGGAGTTCATCGAGAAGAAAGCGAAAGGCCGCGCGCCGAAGTTGCGCGCCGTCCGGGCGAAGAAGCAAACCGGATCTCTCGACAACATACTCGCGAAGAGTATTCAGTCGCTGAGAAGAAAGGAGAAGCGCGCTGCCTAGCAGGACCGCACGCAAAACACGGCCGGAGCCTGAAGAGGAGAACGCAGGAGCGAGACCATTTTGGTCGGGAACGCTGACGTTCGGACTCGTGAGTGTGCCTGTGAGTTTGTTTCCCGCGACGAAGTCGAATCGCGCGTCGTTGCGCATGCTTGGACCAGACGGCCAGCCACTTGCGCGCCGGTACTACGCCGAAGACAACGGAAAGGATCTCGATACGGATGAAGTGGTGCGCGGCTTTGAGGTCAACAAAGACAAGTTTGTAGTAGTAACTGACGAGGAGTTGGACCGGCTGGCCCCGGAAAAGACACGAGACATCGATCTGAAGCAATTCGTACCGTCTGAGTCGATCCCGCCGCTTTACTTTGAGCGAGGTTATTTTCTGACGCCGGCGGCTGGTTCGCAGAAAGCGTACAAGCTGCTCGCGGAAACGATGGAAAAGAACGATCTCGCAGGCGTGGCGACGTTTGTCATGCGCGGCAAGGAATATCTCGTCGCGATCTTTTCCGAGAAAGGAATTCTGCGAGCAGAGACGATGCGGTTCAAAGACGAATTGCGGTCGCCGTCTGACGTTGGTCTGCCGGAAAAGAAAGAGCCGCCGAAGCCGGCGGTGAGCAAGTTTGAGAAGATCATCGCGAACAAGTCGAAGAAAAAATTTTCGCCGGCAAAGTTTGAGGACAAGCAGACTGAGTCGCTGTTGAAGTTAGTGAAGAGGAAAAAGAATAAACGCGGCGCCGTCGTGAAGGTTGATGAAGAGATGGATGCGGATCACAAGGTTGTCGATCTGGTCCAGATTTTAAAGAAGAGTCTCGGCGCAAAGAAATAGGCCGCGGATGAACACAGATCAAAAACGCGGATTTATTCGACAGTGATGGTGCGCCACTTCCCTTGCCTGAAACGAATAACACTTAAAACACAACGAGTCGCGTGACCCGCGAGGATTGCCAGCCAGATGTCGATCGGATCGAGTGTGCCCGTCTGTTGGATCACGAAGCATGTTCCGAGCGGGACAACGATCTGCGAGATTATCGAGATGTACAGCGGGCTGCGTGTATCTCCCGTGCCTTGCAATCCACCCGTGTAAGTCAGCGCAACGGCGATAAAAAGACCTGAAACACTCAACACGCGCAGCAACTGCACTCCAATCTCGACGACGGCGGGTTCGTCCATTCCGAAGATGGCGAGGAGCTGTCGTGGAAAAAACAGAAAGATTAGTCCGATGAAAGCGGCGCCCGCGAAACCGAAGCGCGCCGCAACGTGTACGGCAGCGTCCGCGCGATCGGGTTTGCCCGCGCCGAGGTTCTGCCCGGCCACTGCCGCCGCCGCACCCATCAATCCAACTGCGGTCCACGTCACAAGGGAAAACAGTTCGGTGTACGTCACCGCGAACGCAGCCTGTGCCGCCGCGCTCTGCGCAAGGGAACCGATGAACGCAAGCATGAACACGCCGCCGATGTTCATGGCAATTCCCTGAAATCCGGTCGGCAGGCCAAACTTGAAGATCGACCTGATGATGGACCAGTTTGGACCAAAGCCGCCGCCACGCGGGATCGAGATCACCCAGGCGCCACGCCACAGTTGTACAAGTGAGTAAACGGCGATCAGTCCGGAGGCGATGCAGGTCCCCATTGCCGAGCCCATCGTGCCAAACGCCGGGATTGGACCAAGTCCCCGGATCAGCAACACGTTGAGGACGATATTGAGGACAGTCATGGTTATGCCAAGTGTCATCGGCGTGCGCGCATCGCCTGCGGAACGCAACGCGCCGCTTAGCATGAAGAAGATCATCATGCCGAGACTGAAAACAAACATGACGCGGATAAACGGCAAAGCTTCGGTTTGTACGTCGAGAGCAGCGTTGACAAAATTGAGCAGCGCCGGTGAGACGAAGTAACCGATCGGCGCCATGATTCCGAGCGAGATGAAGATCGCAGTTAAGAATGCCTGGTAAACGGTGCGATTGACTTTTTCTTCATCGCCCGCGCCGGCGAAGCGCGCGACGAGCACGCTCATGCCCGTGAAGAGTGAGGAGATGAAGACGATCACGACGATAAAGATCTGCCAGCTCACGCCGATCGCTGCGTTGCCTTTGTATCCCACAAGATGGCCGACGAGTGCATGGTCTATCATGCCCTGCAAACCGCCGATGGCGTTGGTGAGCATCGTGGGCCACGCGATCTTCCAAACTGCCGGACGCAACGGGCCTTCCACGATCGATCGATCGAAGCGTGGTTTTGCTCGCGCCTGGGCAGGTGCAGGAGTTGTTGCAGGTGCGGGCTTCGACATCGCTTCTATTTTAGATTGAGTAGGTGCAGTTTGGACGCCTCCCTGGAGT
>DASUPZ010000506.1:0-4218 GCA_036280855.1 Pyrinomonadaceae bacterium
GACGATGTGCTCCAAACCCGCATACAAGCTCTCCGTGTTTTCACGTACCACCACGAGATCCAACTCGGGATAACGACACGGCACTCCCGGCAACGCACGCACCGGGCGCAGGTTCGCGTAAAGATCCAACGTCTTGCGCAATCCGACGTTGACCGACGTAAACCCTTTACCCACTGGAGTTGTGATCGGTCCCTTGAGCGCAACCTTGTTACGCAGGATCGAATCCAGCAAGTCTTTCGGCAGCGTTTCGCCGAATTTTTCGAGTGCCTGAGCGCCCGCGTAATGAGTTTCCCATTGTACTTCGACACCCGACGCTTCGATGGTTCGCACTACATTTGAAGCCACTTCGGGGCCGATGCCGTCGCCTGGAATCAGTGTGATAGGATGCATTTCGGGCAAGCATAAAACTTTGAACCGCAACTGACAAATGAGTGCGATGAGAAACTCCGCAGAAGTTGTAATTGTCGGTGGCGGCGTGATCGGTCTGACCATCGCGCGCGCACTCGCACTCCGAGGTGTGCGTGACGTTTGTTTGATCGAGCGAGCGGAGCTCGGCAGTGAAGCATCTTCTGCGGCGGCAGGAATGCTGGCGCCACAGGTTGAAGCCGACGGCCACGACGATTTCTTTGCGCTTGCATGTCGTAGCCGGGATCTTTATCCGTCATTCGCCGCCGCCCTGCATGATGAAACTAAAATCGACGTCGAGCTCGACACGACCGGAACTCTCTATCTCGCACTCAGCGAACACGATCAGGCAGAGATCGAAAAACGTTTTTACTGGCAAACTCAAGCAGGCCTTCCGGTCGAGCTTTTAAGCGCCAACGCAGCACGCGAGCTCGAGCCGTGCATCTCAGAACGAACACACGGCGCGCTCTTCTTTCCAAAAGACATCCAGGTTGAAAACCGTCGACTTTTGAGCGCGCTTGCAAGCAGCGTCCGCAATCTCGGCGTCACGATCATCACTGAAACAAACGTCGAATCGTTGATAACGAGCGGCGGCCGTGTTCGAGGTGTGCAGACGGATGGCGGCGCGATCAGTTGTTCGACTGTAGTGATCGCAGCGGGAACATGGTCGAGTTTTATTCAACACGCCCCGCTTGCACTGATCGAACCGGTGCGGGGCCAGATGATCTGTCTCGAAGCGAAACCGCAGCTGGCGCGCCACGTGATCTACAGCCCGCGCGGTTACATCGTCCCGCGCCAGGACGGCCGTTTACTGGCCGGCTCGACGAGCGAACACGCCGGCTTTGAAAAGTCGGTAACGGCCGGGGGCATCGGCTCGATTCTTGCGAAGGCCCTCGAGATCTCGCCGAATATCGCAGACTTGCCAATCGTCGACACGTGGTCTGGCTTGCGGCCGTGCTCTCCTGACGGTTTGCCTGTGCTGGGGCCTTGTGATGAAATTGACGGGCTGTTTTATGCAACCGGGCATTACCGAAACGGAATCCTACTCGCGCCTGTGACCGGCGAGCTGATCTCCGCGGCAATTATCGAGGGTCGAACTTCGCCGCTGTTAACTCCTTTTCGCGCCGCTCGCTTTCTTCTGAGACCTGTAGGCTGAATGACTTCTGCATTTTCTTCACTTGTGCTTGTGTTTGTCCTGGCGACTTCGTCGTTCGCCCAGGGACTCGTCGCGAACGGCAACCGCGAGTCGAAAACCGACAAACCCACGGCGCACGAACTATTTGAAGACGCAAACGGGTATCTCGGACGCCGGTTCCAGGAGTTCAACAAACAGAAACTCCCTTACGATCCGAAGCTCGAAGCACAGACGAAAAAAGAACAGAAGGAACTCGCGGTCAAAAACGCGGCGACATTGCAATCGCGTGCACCTCTAAAAGGTGACGATGTGTACTACCTCGGCATGCTTCATCACCTCGCCGGCGATGCTGACGCAGCGCTCGCGACAATGCGCGTGCTGTTGAAAGACGATCCTGACGGCCAGAAAGCGCAGGCAGCGCGAAACATCGTCGTGCTCTACGCGATCAAAAAGGATTTGATTCCGGAAGCGAAAGCGGCGGTCGAGGCTTACGCGCGTCATCAGCCGCAGAATCCCGACGATCGTTATCGCATGGAGCTTCTGATCACGGATGCTTACTGGCGTGCGAAAGATTACGCGTCGATGGTCACGCACGCGAAGCAGATGCTCGCCGCGGCGAAGACTTTCGCTGACACGAGAAAAGGAGAAGTTTTCAGGCGCGACGAGATCCTGTTGAAGTCGGGTGCGTTGGTCGCCGAGGCTTACCTGAAAACGAATCAAAAAGATTTGGCGCTCGCCACGTGGACCGACTTGCGCCGCATGTCGATTGGTTTGCCTTCGGCGAATCTCTACAAGGAAACGACGTCGCGTTTGATGCGACTCAATCCTTCGCTCGACGTCGACCGACTTTTCGACAACAATCTGGCGCCCGCGAATGTTGCGTTGCCTGAGATTCTTGCGGAAGAATGGATCGAGCAGGCGCCGGTGAAGCTTTCGGATCTTCGCGGGAAAGTTGTGTTGCTTGATTTCTGGGCGCCGTGGTGTGGTCCATGCCGCTACACGCTTCCGAACCTGTCGAAGTGGCACTCGGAATTGAAGGGTAAGGGACTCGTGATCCTGGGCGTGACGAAGTACTATGGGCACGGCGATCAGAAGCCATTGACCCAGCCGGACGAGATCGTTTACCTGCGGGAGTTCAGAAAACGCAACCGCCTGCCGTACGGGTTTGCTGTCGAAGACGGAAATCAGAACGAGTTTAACTACGGCGTGTTTTCGATTCCCACGTCGTTTCTGATCGATCGCAAGGGCGTCGTTCGCTACATCTCGCTTGGAGCAAGCGAAGACGAGATTGCGCGGTTAGGTGAGTTGATAAAAGAATTGATTGACGAGAAGTAAGCCGCAAGAAGACACAAATGCACAAGTAAATCATTTGTGGCTTTTGTGCTTCTTTGTGGCGAGTATTTGCAATACTGAATTATGGACGATCAAGGCATTACATTATTTCGCATCGTGATCTCGTTTGCGGCGGGGATACTCTCGTTCCTTTCGCCGTGCGTGTTGCCGCTCGTGCCGGGCTACATCTCGCTGATCTCCGGCGTCAGTGTGGATCAACTAAAAGAAGAGGCCACAAGCAGTCGCCGCGCAGTGATTCTCAACTCGCTCGCCTTTAACGCGGGCCTGTCAGTGATCTTTCTGATCCTCGGCACGACCGCCGGACTCGTCGGCGCCGCCATCACCAACAACCCGTGGGTTCGGATCATCGGAGGTATCGTCATTATCGCTTTCGGTTTGCAGTTGATCGGCTTGCTGAAGATCGGCGCACTCTACAAAGACACACGCGTCTTCTCCAGCGATAAACCGCGCGGCCTGCTCGGTTCCGCGACGCTGGGCATGGCTTTCGCCGCCGGCTGGACGCCGTGCATTGGGCCGATACTCGGCGGCATCATCGGTCTCGCGGCTACGAGCGGCGGTTGGCGCAGTGGTCTCGTGCTCTCGGCGTTTTATTCCGCCGGGCTGGCCGTTCCGTTTCTCATCACTGGTCTCGCGATCAATCAGTTTCTTGGTTTCTACAGAAATTTTCGAAAACACCTTCACAAGGTCGAAGTGGTCTCGGGTGTCGTGCTGATCCTGGTCGGCTTGCTTGTGATGAGTGGGCAATCCACGTTACTCGCGAGCTCGAAGTTCATCGCGTGGATTCCAAACCTGGAAAATCTGGTGAGTTTGGGAGAAACCGCTAAACCCGCAACAAACACAACGCAGCCCGGGGCAAACTTCGAATCCGCGCCTGACGTCGAGTTTCAAACACTCGCGGGCCAGCCGTTTCGATTGAAAGAACTTCAGGGCCAGGTGGTGCTGCTGAATTTCTGGGCCACCTACTGCCTGCCATGCCGTGAAGAGATACCGGCGTTGAACGAATTACAGAGCGAGTTACAAGCGCAGGGACTGAAGATTGTCGGTGCATCACTCGACGACAGCATCGAGGGTGTAAACGCATACCAGGAAGAAGTCGCGAAGTTTGAGTATCAGGTGCTGGTCGGCGGCAGTGATTTGAAATCAAAGTTTGAGGCGGGAGTGTTGCCGACGACTTACCTGATCGATCGCCAGGGACGTATTCGTCAAAAGATTATCGGAGCGCGCGATAAGGCGGGGTGGGAAGCCGCGGTCAAGCCGTTGCTGGCTGAAACGCCGGCGACTGCGAGTGCCGCAAAATAACGGGTTGAGCGGTTCAAGGAGTAATA
>DASUPZ010000507.1:0-4544 GCA_036280855.1 Pyrinomonadaceae bacterium
GGCGCCAGGCCGCCGCACTCCAAGGAGGTCACGCTCTCCTCAACAGATAAATAAACAACGGCGCGCCGATCAGCGCCGTGATCGCGCCAACCGGCAACTCTCTCGGCGCGATGATCGTGCGTGCAACAGTGTCGGCAACGATCACAAACAACGCACCACCCAACGCCGCCGCCGGAATGCTGATCCGGTTGTCGCTGCCGAGTGAAAGCCGCGCGAGATGTGGGACCACAAGTCCGACATAACCAACGGATCCACTCGCCGCGACTGCGCTTCCGACTAACAAACTCGCAACCAAAAACACGACGATTCTCACGCGCCCGACTTCAACACCAAGATCAAAAGCATCACGCTCGCCGAGCATCAGCAGGTTCAGCGATCGCGCATTCAACGTGAGCGCAACCGCACCCGCGACGGCGACTACGATCGTCACGGGAAGCAACGTCTTGCTGGTGCCCGACAGATCGCCCAGGAGCCAGAAAGTAAACGAACGAATTCGCGTCGCATCCATCAGCGTCGTGACGAAAACAATCACCGACGAAAGAAACGTAGTGACGATGACACCTGCGAGTATCAAACGCTCCGGTGTTGCACCTGTGCGGCCGCGCGCGAGCCGGTAAACAGCAAGTGTGGCGACGAGTGCGCCCGTAAACGCGAGCAATGGCCTTGTCCATTCGTTCGCACCGAAAAAGACGAGCGCGACCATTGTTCCGACTGCCGCGCCATTTGAAATGCCGAGCAAATACGGCTCTGCAAGCGGGTTCCTCAGCAATGCCTGGTAGCCTGCGCCCGCGGTCGCGAGTGAGCCGCCGACAGCCGCGGCAAGCAGAAGTCGCGGCAGACGAATTTGAAACAGGATGTCAAACTGATCCTGCGTCAGGCCGCAGGGGCTCGTGCCCAACGATGCAAGCGCGCACAGTGAAGCAGTCGAAGGCAAAGATTCGCTTCCAATCAACGCGAGCGCGACGATCGAAAGCAGCAACGTCACCGCCAGCACTGCGCACGAGACGACTGTCTTTCGCATCGTCACGCGATGCGGTCGTGTCTGAGAGGCAACGATGTCGGATGCCGTACTGATCATTTACTTGAATGCTTCCGGATGCAGTGCCCTGGCCATTGCTTCGAGTCCGTCCAAAGACCGTGGCCCGGGACGCGCGAGATGATCGTCGTTGATTTTGTAGACACGACCTGAAAGCACTGCGGGCGATTGCCGCAACGCGTCAGTCACAGCGGAATTTGCAGCGCCCATCGAGCCGCCGGTCGGCAAAATGATCGCGTCCGGTCTCGCGGCGAGGGCCGATTCGTCGCTGTACCTGGGCCATGCGCCGGGCACGTCCGCAGTGACTGAGATCCCGCCCGCACGACGCAGAAGATCCGTCAGGAAAGCGTCGCGCCCAATGGTGTGAAGCGGCTCCCCGGAAACCTGGTAGAAGACGCGCACGGGCGGCTTTCCTTTGACGGCTTCTTCGACGGCTTTGGCGCGCTCGCGCAACCGCTGCACGAGCACCTGTGCCTGTTGTTTCTGCCCGGCGATCTCTCCCACTTGTTCGATTGTTCGAAAGACACCGTCGAGGTCGTGTGGATCAGTGACAAAGACGGCGATGTTCTGGCTGTGAAGTTGTTGACTGAAAATTTCGAGCTGCGACGCTGTCGAAATCAGCACCACCTGGGGCCGCAGTGCGATGATTCGTTCGAGACTCGGATGAAGTGTGTCGCCAACTTCCGCAACTGCTTTTGTCTCGGCGGGATAGTCGCAGTAACTCGTGCGTCCAACCAGTCGATCGCCCGCACCGACGGCAAACACGATTTCCGTGAGGTTTGGAGCAAGCGAGATAATCCGGTTGACGTGCGCCGGCAACGAAACTCGGCGGCCGGCGTCGTCAGTGAGCTCTCGCGTGACGGGGCCTTCCGGAGACGTTTGTCGATTAGCGGTGCAGGCTGCGACGAGCAACGCGCATACGACGACGCCGAGCGCGCGAGTTTTTGGAGTTTGGAAAAATCGAGTTAACAAAAAAGTCCCACCGACATCCTGTTTCGGCAAGGAAAGCAGGCATCGGCGGGACTACGGGAAAGTCCGTGGCGGCCTGAACACCTGTGCGCGAGTGTTGAGAGGCTGCAAAGCGTTCTGGGCAGGTCTCCTGGCTTGAGAAAAATTCTCATCACAGTGGCGCGACCGCGCGGGATTCACACCCGCTTCCCTATTCTCCCCTTTCGGGGGCACCCAGACGCTGGTTGGAAAAGATCAATGAAACGGCCGGACACTATCACGCACGACGTGCAACTGTCAAACTTTTCGTTTAGAGTTCAAGCTTTAGCTTGGGCTTAAGAGTCACAACCTAAAGGTTGAACTCTGAACGAAGGACATAATTTCATTCATGATCAAAACTCTCGAGTGGACGAAAGATGGCATACGCATGCTGGACCAGCGGCTGCTGCCGTCTGAAGAAACGTATCTGATGCTGCGTTCTTATGAAGAGGTGGCCGAAGCCATCCGCAAGATGGTAATCCGCGGCGCACCGGCAATCGGAATTGCCGCGGCAATGGGCATCGCTCTCGGGGGCAGCCAGTCAGTCGGAACTTCGGTTGCCGATCTCGACGACGATCTTCAGTACATCTGCGAAGTGATGGGCAAGACTCGTCCCACGGCTGTAAATCTTTTCTGGGCCATCGAACGCATGCGCACCACGTTCGAGAAAAACAAACACCTCAACGACGTCGAGAAAGTAAAGCAAATACTCGTCAACGAGGCGCTCGCAATCCACGAGGAAGACCTCGCCGCGAATCGCGAGATTGGGCGACACGGGGGAGAATTGATCAACGATGGCGCGACCGTGCTCACACACTGCAACGCAGGCGCCCTCGCGACCGGTGGCGATTACGGCACTGCACTCGGCGTCATCCGCGGCGCTCGTGATGCAGGTAAAAAAGTCGCCGTCATCGCCGACGAGACACGCCCTTACCTCCAGGGTCTGCGGCTCACTGCCTGGGAACTCGCGAAAGACGATATTCCGGTCACAGTGATCACCGACAACATGGCAGGTCACGTGATGAAGAATGGCAAAGTCGATGCAGTTGTTGTCGGCGCCGATCGCATTGCGGCCAACGGTGATACGGCCAACAAGATCGGCACGTACATGGTAGCGGTCCTCGCGCGTGAACACGGCGTGCCGTTTTACGTTGCAGCGCCCCTGACCACACTCGATTTGTCGCTTGCTTCAGGTGAGGAGATTCCCATCGAGGAGCGCGACGCGACGGAGATCACGCACATTCGCAATCATCAACTCGCCCCTGACGGCGTACAGGTCCACAATCCGGCGTTTGACGTGACGCCGCACGAGCTCATCACTGCGATCATTACTGATAAGGGAGTTGCGAGGCCGCCGTTTGTGAAGAGTCTTAAGAAATTAGCCACGGATGACGCGGATTGAAACTACTGAGCGAAGCGGCTTTGTTTCCACCAGTCGATCGTGCGTTGCAAACCTTCTCTGAGGTCCACCTTCGACTCGTACCCGAGCAGCTCGCGCGCCATTGAAATGTCTGCAAGGCTGTGACGCACATCGCCCACGCGCGGTTCGAGATACTCCGCCGTCACATGCTGGTTTCCAGTCAGCTCTTTCACCTCATGCAGGAGCTGGTTCAACGTGATCCGCTCGCCATTCGCCACGTTAATGACTTTGCCCGAGGCTGCGGGCGCCGTCGCGGCGTTCAAATTCGCGTGAACAACGTTGTCGATGTAAGTGAAATCGCGTGACTGTTCGCCGTCGCCGTAAATCACCGGCCGCTCGCCTGACAACAGTACGCTGATGAAACGCGAAACGACACCTGAATATTGCGAGCCCGGATCCTGCCGTGGTCCAAACACGTTGAAGTAGCGCAGCGATACAGTTTCCAAGCCATAGCAGCGCGTGAACACCTGGCAGTAATACTCACCAACCAGTTTCGCCACTGCGTACGGCGAAAGCGGATCCGGCAACATCTGTTCAGACTTCGGCAACGTCGGTTGATCGCCATACGCCGAACTCGACGCAGCATAGACCACACGCCTCACGCCGTTGTCGCGCGCCGCGGACAGAAGTGAAAAAGTTCCATCGACAGAGGCGATGTGAGTTTGTTTTGGAGCTTCGACTGAACGCGGTACGGAAGGAATTGCGGCTTCGTGAAAAACCAGCTCGACGCCGTCGAGCACCTTCGCAAGCAACTCCTCATCGGCGACGCTGCCGTTGATGAAATCGACGTCGCCGCCAATCTCGTCGATGTTTTCGCGATGACCGGTGGATAGATCGTCGAGCACGCGAACGCGCGCACCCTGAGCAAGAAGTGCGGAAGCAATGTGTGAACCGATGAAGCCGGCGCCGCCAGTGACGAGAGCTATTCCTGTGAGTGCCATTGGTTAAGTTTTACCTGCCCACACCCACATATTCAAAACCCAGTTCACGCATATCTTCCGGCTCGTAAATGTTTCGGAGGTCGGCGATCTTTGGAGTCGCCATCAAATCGCGGATTCGCGTCATGTCGAGTGCGCGAAACTGGTTCCATTCAGTCACGAA
>DASUPZ010000508.1:0-7015 GCA_036280855.1 Pyrinomonadaceae bacterium
TTGCTGGTTGAGAAGCCATGGCGGTTTGCTGCGGCTGAGCCGGGGGCTCGCCGGAGGTTTTGTTATTGTTGACCTCGCTGTTGTTCAGCTTGGGTTGTTCACTAGACATGCATACTCCTGTAAGTCCCGGTAACTTTTCAGCGCGTGCAAGATCTTATCGCGCTTCACAAGCCGGAACAATCAGCGCAGGTGTTCGCTGACTGTCAGACGGTGTACAGCGGCCTTTAGCTGGATTGACCTTGGCGTTGTCGGGATTTGAAGGCTGGCGAGGAAGCGAGCCGTTTGGATTTGAAATGTCGAGCTAATTTGTTTCGATTACCGCCCTGCCGTAGTTAACCCCGCTTGGTCCGACAAACACCCGCCGCCTTTGTACCGGGTAGGGCGGCACTGTACAACAGGATTACAGGATTTGCAAGATTAGGAGCTTCGCTCTCAGTTGTCTTACAAATCCTATCGCCCTTTTAAGAATCTTGTGAATCCGGTCTCTAGTCCTGTTGCGTTGACGAAACCATGTCAGCGGTGCGCGGAACTACATACACACCCGCCGAATGAGAACCCACAAACAACACGTTCTGATCGTGTGCGTCAAACGCCAAAGCCCAGATCCTCTGGCTCGGTAAACGCCGGCCCTTCGGATCGATTCGGGCCCACGTTTGCCCGGCATCCGTGCTTCGATAAACACCGCCGCCAACCTCGGTGATCTGATACGCATTGCCTGCAAATATCTCGTCACCATTGCGCGGGTTGATCAGGATGCTCGTGAAGTCGCCAAACGGAAGATTTCCGCCTCGAACTCTCCACGTCTCACCACCATCGTGCGACATCATCAGCGCCTGCTTCGTGCCGACGTAAATATAATCGGGCCGCCGTGGATCCTGTGCAATGACGTTGATAGGCACGTCGTTCGGAACACCTTCAACCTTGCGCCAGGTCTTGCCGTTATCGCGTGAAATCAGCACGCCGGAACTCGATGTTCCCACCCAGATCGTCTCAGGGTGCTTCAGGTTAGTGGAGATGCACGTCGTGCGTGGATCGAAGCTACCGTAAGAAAGCTTCTGCCATCCCTTTGCCGGATCTTTACTGCGATAGAGACCACTGTTGGTCGCAGCCAGGATCGCGGGCTCCTGAGTTTCAGGATCGACAGTATAGACCAGGGCATTAACCGCGTCAGCCAGGATTGCATTTACCGGCTCAGCCTCAGTGGCACCACCACTGGACTTTCCAATGCCGAGCGCTGCGAGCGTGATCGCGTCGAGCTTGCCGGTAACGGGCAAGTGTCGATCGCCCTGAAACTTCTTCACCGCGGCCGTAGTGGATGGTCCAGCTTTACCGTCAGGCTCGCCCAAATGATAGCCGGCAGCGATCAGTGCTTCCTGTGCACGCAAAACTGAGTCGTCATTTTTGACCGCCGTTGCACGTCGCCGTGGCGCCGGCGCGGGCCTCGCCGCTTTCTTTCCCGTCGCTTTCTTCTTTTCCACCGCCCACACAGGCGCCCATGAAATACCGCGATCGAGGGAACGATAGATGCCGAGGTTTGTGCCGAGATAGATCACGTTGGCATCGCGAGTGTCCTGAAGGATCGCGTACGTGATGAGACGCGACGGCATGCTGCGCATCGAAGGACGCCAGCTCTCACCGTTGTCGTTGCTGACAAAGAAAAACCCACCGCCTGTCGCTGTGTTGATCGTCGATGCGTAAATCCGTCCCGCAACTTCTCGGTCCGCGAGGATGGCATTGGCGAAGCGGCCACTGTAGCCGGCATTCATCGGCGTGAACGACTTGCCGCCATCGTTGGAGACCATGATTCCATAGTTGTTCGTGCCGATGTAGATGTTTTCAGGACGCGATGGATGAACGGCTATGGAGTTGATTTCAAGTTGCCGGGAGGTGGTTACCATCCACGAGTCGGGGTCGCCACCTTTGTCGGATCGCCAGAATCCTTCCGTAGTGCCGGCGAACACTATGCCTGGAACCGACGGATGCTGAAGGATGGATCGCGTTCTGCGCGATTGGGAAGGAATGCCCTGGACTTTGCGCCAGCTCTCGCCTGCGTTCTTGCTTTCGTAAATGCCGCTACATGCGGAAGCAATAATGTGATTGGCGTCGCGCGGGTCAATATCGATTGCGAAGATGTCCGAATCGTCGATCATCCCATTCTTGATGACTCTCCACGACTTGCCGCCATCCTCTGATTTGTAAGGCAAGTAGAAAGTGCCGGCGTATATCGTATTCGCTGTGCGCGGGTCGATCGCGAGCGATTCGACGTGATGAAGTCCGGTAAAGCCTGCGGTCGGAAGTTGTTTCCACGTCTCGCCGGAATCGTCGGAACGGAAGATCGTGGTGAAAGTGCCGGCAATCAACGTGTCGGGATTTGATTCTGATTGTGCGATTGAATGAACAGCCTGATCTTTCAACTGCGGGTTTTCGCGCCAGGTGACGCCGCCGTCAGTCGATTTGAAGAAGCCTCCCGGCACGTCGTGCCTGTGGGCGCCTACGTACAAAGTCTTCGGGTTGCGAGAGTCGACGATGATGTGATCGACAAACATCCGGGGCTTGCCGAAGTTATGCAGGAGCTGCCAACGTTTGCCACCGTCTGTCGAGATGTAAATCTGCCCATCGAGAGTTCCGAAGTAAAACCGGTCCGGATCGTGCGGGTCGACGACGAGTGCGCGGACGTCTCCTCCCGGAGGTCCGGTCGTGCGCCAGTCGTTCGAATACAGTGCAGGGTCAGCCGCATCTTTCGAAGCGAGTGCGATCCGGGAGCCCGGGGTAACAGCACAAACAAGCGCAAACAGAGCTATGAACAGGGGGAGCAGGCTGGCAATTCTTTTCATCGTTAATCTCATCCACGGCCTAAATCATCTGGAGCACATCGCTCACCTTGCTGCCTAGTTTATTACAGTTTGGTTGCTTTGTGTCTGAAAAGCTCGGGGGCGACGATAGGATGCGAGGAAAAGAAGAGTCAGTTGTACAAAAACAACCACGGATTACGCAGATGTTTGTCTGCGTAATCCGTGGGAAAGAGACCGGCTTAAAAACCCGCCGGGATTAGTTATTCGTCACCGCGTCCTCTGCGACGACGTGGAGCTCGCCGGCATTCCGGACAGGGCGAGACAGCGCCCGCGGTATCTACTGTCGGAGCAGCCGCGCCTTGCGGGACGATCCAGAGTTGAACCGTCAGATCCGCACGACATCCGCCGTCGACGACCGTGATGCGTCCAGCTTCGATTCCGCGCGTATTGACGAGATAGTCTCTGGCGCGGTCGCCACGCTGTTGCGCTTCACCCTCGCAGCTACCGTAGACGATGATCGTGCCCGTCGAGCCTGGCTCGTTCTGGAGCTGGATTGCGTAGTTGTCGAGGCGGGCCTTCTCATCGTTGAACCTGATGTTGCCATACTCGTCAAACTTACGCGCTGGCTGCGGCGCCGGTCTCACACCAGTGGTGCAAGATGCGGTGGTGCCGGTGCAGCTCGGATCCGCTCCGCCAATGCTGACGGTTGCAGTCACGCTCTGACTACCGAGGTTAGTTGTGTCAACCGTAATGGTTGACGTTCCCTGGCCGCTGGAGATGGTACCGGCCGAGACTGACCAGTTGTAAGTCCAGCTCGCACCCTCCGCACCGCCGGTAACGCTGGCGGTAAAGGTAATCGGCTGGCCTGCTTCGATGTCACTCGGACAGGTCACTGAAACCTGCGGACATGGCGGCGGCGGCGCCACGCAGCCCGTGCAGTCGGCTACTGTTACAGTCGCCGAGCCCGAAGCTTTTTGCATGTTGCCGTCGTTCACTTCAACGGTGGCAGTGTAAGTGCCGTTCTGCACACCACTGAGATCCCATGTCACTGACCGGCCTTCACCGGTAAGCCTGCCACCCGTCACCGACCACGTATAGAGCAGTTGGTCGGCATCCGGATCGGTTGCATCAGCCGTTAGCGTCACCGAGTCGCCCGTTGGCGTACAGGTGGTTGAGCTTGTCGGCGGCGGGCAGGGCCGCAGGATCGAGCTGATTGAAGTCGTTACAGTGTTGACCACCGGCGGCCTGTTGGGCGGCTTCGGCGGTATCCTGGAATTGCGATGTCCAATGAAGAACTGCGCGATGAAACCATGCGGATCTTCAGAGAAGTTAAATCCAAGCGGGAAGCCCTGCGAAGTTACCGGCCTCGTGGTGCTCGGAACAACAACCAGACCGCGACCGGCAACGTTAACGTTGGTGATCTGCTGAATCGGAATGTTGAAGTCAGCCGGCTCAAAGTGATTCTGGTCATGCGGATTCAGGTGCCTGCGGTAGGCAAGACCGAATCCGAACCAGCGACGCGGATAAATCTTGACGCCGCCAACCAGGTCAACCGGATTGTTATTGAACGCGTTTGGCGTGCGCCCGCCAACATACTTCGTCGATCTCACTTCAACGATCGGCTGGAAGTGCTCATTAACCGGGAAGTCGAATCCAACGCCTGCGAGAAACTCGTCAGGCCGATCCAACAACACGAAATCACCACCCGCGCCCTTAGGATTACTGTTCAGGTAGTAGCCCAAATTCGCCGAGACATTTACGTGCTCGTGCAAACGGCCATCCACGAACAGAACCGCGCCAAAGTCGCCGATGTCGCCACCCCCGCCCGCGCCGCGCTGAAGCTGATTAAAGCCTGAGAAGTCGTCGGCTTTATCCAGATGCCAGCGATACAAACCGATAAGTCCGACTCCAAGCGGATTGTTCGGACCGGTGAAGCGCCACTTGGCTCCAAACACCAGATTGTTGAAGCTGCTCTCGCCGTAGAGGCGATTGATAAACGGCGCATCAGGCAGGTAAGACGGCGCCACTGTAAACACCAGCGGAACCGTTATCGGCAGCGTCAACTGTGTCGCCGGAAGCGTGGTTGTTGCCAACACGATGCCCGGCAGGATGCCGCCGACTGGAGAACCGATACCCGGGAAGTTGTCAGCAGAACCGAAGTTGCCGCTGTTGGGCTGGACCACACCTGGTCCAAGCTGCGCATTGAAACCCGGGAAACCAAACTGCTGGCCAATCTGACCTGCTGTCAGACCAAACGTGCCGGCCGAGCCACCCACGAATGGGTACTGAACGAACGGCTGATTGTTTAATGGTCGAAACACCGCCGTGCCCGCGAGCGTTCCAACGTTTGGCCCAGACGGCGACAGCACGATTGCTGCCGGACTGCACAACACTGAACCACAGAACACTTGCGAGTTTGGAAGATAGAAACTGGATAGATTGAGCGGGTTGTTTACCTTGATCCCGCGGTAAGCCGTTGTCTTAAAGAAAAGCTCCAGGTGATCGTTAATGCCGACGTTGAAGCTTATCGGTATGTCGGCGATGTCGACGTTGCCCGGATCACGATCAAAGTTGCTATAAGCAATACTGAACGTGAACTCTCCTCGACGCAGAGTTGATCCATCGTAAATAGTAAAAAGACCGGTTGGACCACCTTCTGGACCACCGGTTCCTACTGCTGGTGACTGATTGCGTGGGTCGTCTGCCGACCTGATAGTCTGTGCTGATACCGCGGCACACAGCACCAACGAAACGAGCGCAGCTATAAGCGCTCTATGTGCGAGTCTCATCGCATTCCTCCTGCGAAATGAGTAGTAAGAATTCGTAATAGTGCCGCCGTAAACGGAACAAGTACCAACGCTCTGCTCCCGCGGAGGCCCCAACTACACAAAATCAATTCAAAAACCACATGGACCATGAAAGATCCAATGGTGACTCTCGGACCGCGATGTAACAGAGCACGTCGGCCTTTCTGAGTACTCTGCCACCGAAATTTCTATTCCCGAGTATGTCTTGAATTGAGTTCACTTCTTCTCGAAATGAACAATTCGTTGTCAACGATTTTGGCCCTTAAACCATCGCGTAATTATTGAGAAATCTTAACGCTGGTCCGAGGCGTAAATCATGCCAGACCATACTCTAACCCAAAACGGAAATCAAGCCTTTTTCACAACTTAGCGGCATTATGATTATGTTTTTTCCGTCACGCATAGATGCCTCTCATGCGCGTGTCATAGGCCACACGGTCTATCGCCAACATGTATGCCGCGGTCCTCGTATCAACCCTGTGAGCCTCGGCGTAACGACACAGATCGTTGAAGCTCGCGACCATCTTATCCTGCAGCCTGTCGTTGACAACGTCCTCGCGCCAGAAGTAGCCCATGCGGTCCTGTACCCACTCAAAGTACGACACTGTCACTCCACCGGCATTCGCCAGGATGTCAGGAACAACAAAGATTCCCTTTTCGTGAAGTATCTGATCAGCCGCTGCCGTCGTCGGTCCATTCGCACCTTCCGCGAGGACCTTGCATTGGAGCTTGTCTGCGTTTTGCGATGTGATCTGGTTCTCAGTCGCTGCCGGAACCAGCACGTCACACTCCAGCTCCAGCAGTTCCTGGTTGTTTACAAACTCGACTCCTTCATACCCCTCGAAGGACCGTGTGGTCTTGAGATACTCCAATGCTTCGGGAATGTTGAGGCCGCTTGGTTTGTAAATTCCTCCATGTATGTCCGATATTGCTACAACCTTGTAGCCAGCTTCGTGCATTAGCTGGGCACCGATTCCGCCAACGTTTCCCGAGCCTTGAACGACAACACGGGTCCCTCCGGGCGTCATCTTGAATCGCTTGATTGCTTCGTTGACAACAAAAAGTATGCCGCGGCCCGTCGCTTCACGACGTCCTGACGAACCGCCGAGATCGATAGGCTTTCCGGTTACGACTGCCGTCACGGTGTGGCGTGCGTGCATCGAGTAGGTGTCCATGATCCACGCCATGGTCTGCTCGTTCGTGTTCATGTCGGGTGCCGGCACGTCTTTCTCTGGGCCAATGAAGCCGAGCAACTCGGCGGCCTAGCGCCGGGTCATGCGTTCGAGCTCGCCCATCGACATCTGTTGTGGATCGCAGATGATTCCGCCCTTGGCGCCGCCGAATGGAACGTTGACTACCGCACATTTCCAGGTCATCCACGCCGCAAGCGCACGAACTTCGTCCAGCGTCACATCG
>DASUPZ010000509.1:0-31944 GCA_036280855.1 Pyrinomonadaceae bacterium
CAAGAGCCGTTTGCGTTGCTGGGTATTTCGCAGGGAGCGGCGACGTGCATCGCGTATGCGGTCAAGCACCCCGAACGTGTCTCCCACCTCTTTCTCTACGGCGGCTACGCGCGCGGCACATACGAGCGTGGTGACGCGGACAAAAATCGCTTGTATCGCGCCCTGATCGATATGACCCGGCTCGGTTGGGGCAAGGACAATCCCGTGTACCGGCAGGTGTTCACTTCGCGATTTATCCCGGGCGCGAACGAAGAACAAATAGGATGGTTCAATGAACTCTGTCGAAAAACGACGTCGCCCGAGATTGCGGCGCGGCTTCTTGAAGCACGCGCGACGATCAACGTCGTCGAACTTCTCGGCAAGGTACAGTCGCCGACACTGATACTTCACTCGCGCGGCGACGACGTAATCCCGATCGAGGAGAGTCACATTCTCGCGGCTGGAATTCCGGGAGCTCAATTCGTGGAGCTCGATTCGAAGAACCACATCCTTCTGGAAAGTGAACCGGCGTGGGAGCGGTTCTGTAGTGAAGTGTTGGAGTTTAGCGGGCTCGTCAAAGGCTCGCAGGGCAAGGAGGACCGCGCGTTTGAGTCGTTAACGGCGCGCGAGCGAGAAGTGCTGGCGTTGATAACTGAAGGTTTGGGTAATGCGGAGATTGCCGGGCGTCTCTCGATCAGCGAGAAGACGGTTCGTAATCACGTCTCGAATGTGTTCGACAAGCTCGGCGTTTGGTCACGTGCGCAGGCGATGGTGTTCGCGCACGATCATGGGTTCCGGGCGGAGGTTCCTCAACGTTTGCATCACGCGAATCGAAAGTGAGTTTCGATGACGGTCGATCCACTGAAATTGAAACCGTCGAGTTGAGTGCGCGTGTAAAGGCCCATGAGAGTTGGGTTCTTTAGAGCGTATGGCGTACTGACGTTGCTACTGAGTCCGGGTGCATTCGCGATGAGTAACAATGACCTCGGACGCTTTGCTCTTTTTGCAGCGGTTTTCGTAGTTGGATGGGGATTGATCTTCCTGCGCAAGTGGGCCGCCCTGTATTTTTCGGCGCCCTTGTTTTGCTACGGAGTCTTGATCGTACTGGAATCCATACCGGCAATTCCCTTCCCCGAGAACCTGCTGGGCATGGCCTACGGCGTCTCGCTGATGTTGCCGCTGGTCGTAACGATTCGGATATGGCGAAGATTGGCTTGGGGTGGGAAGTGGTACTTCTGAATCTTAACTGTAGGGGTGGCCCTCCGTGGCCACCCCTGCGCAGAATTCAAACAGGGCTGGCCCACACCTCCTTTTAACCCCTCATTGAGCAGCCTGGTCCTTACACCTCAAGCAGAACCTGAGGGTGTTTCTTAGCAATTGTCAGCAGCTTGAGTGCTGCGTCGCCGGGTTCTCTTAAACCTTGCTCCCAAGCTTGCACAGTTTTAGGACTAATGTTCAGCATCAATGCAAAGACCGCTTGCGAGCAATTGAGTTTCCGTCTAATCAAGACGATGTCTTTAGCTGACATTGCTTTAGGCGGCCGCGGCGCCCGGATGCGGATTACTTTCAAGTCGCGCGCCTTGCCATGCTCGAAAGCAAGAGCATCTTCCATGGCCTCTTTAAGATCGGCAAAGGCCTCATCGCTCATATAGTTTTTCTTGTTTGTCTGCGTCTTTCTAGTTTTGCCTGTTTTCATGACTCACGTTTTCCTCTAACCTGCTGACTTAAGACCGCGATCATGCGTTTTTGATCCGGTGAAAGATCCGCTTGCTTACTTTTGCCGAACAGGTATAACAAGTGGATTCTGCCGGCGTGTTCAAGGTAAAGATACAAGTAACGATAGCTACCGCTCTTTCCACGTGACGACCCGGGGTCAGGATCTCCGCGGGCAATTCGCGAACTTGTCTGGAAAAGATCTTGGACTCAACAAATTCCAGCCAGAGCACTGTTTCTGCCATGCGCTGCTGCTATACCACTGAGTGGTATATTTAATCAAACAAAGAACGGGGTTGCTCGGGAACAGATCCTGAAATCCTCCAAGAGAACCGCATTACAAGCGAACCTTTTAACTGGACAGGGCGGAAGAAACGGCGTAAAAGCGCTTGATGATGTGTCGAGGGCTACGAGGATAAAGTCATGGACCACGCAGACAAGGAATCAGTACACCTGCGTTTCACCCACACCGAGAAGGAATATCTCAACGCGGTGCGGTTCTATTTCTGGCACTCGAAGGAGCTATCAATCCGGCTCATAGTGAGTTTTGTGCTTTTCGCTGTCGGTCTGGTGCTGCTGTCAGTAGTTATCGGCGTCCCTTTGCCGTGGTGGGCCATGGTGGCGTTCATCTTCCTCGCCGGCCTGGGGTGGTTTCACGGTTATGTGATCGACGTTCCCCGCCGCAGGTTCCGCGGTGATCCGAAATATCGCGATGAGTACAATCTAATCTTCAACGATGCCGGCATGGAATTCAAAACAGCGCACGTCAGCGCAACCTTACGCTGGAGTTTGTACACACGTGTGATCGAAAACGACAGCTTCTATATCATGATTTACGGCCGCGACATCCACTCACTGTCGATCGTTCCGAAGAGAGCCTTCCGAGATAACGAACAGGAAAAAACTTTCCGGAAACTATTGCGTCGAAATCTAGATCCCAATTTGAAACTCACACCCGGAGAGCACGAGACGCAGTACGTTCCGGCAAGTCTGGAACCACCCGACTGGCGTTGATGAGGCGATTTTGATTTAGATGTTAGTGCCCGTGTAAAACGGGCACACATTAGAGGAAAAGGGCAGCATCGCTGCTGCCCCTTCATTTGATCCTTATTGGTGCCCCCGCAGGGATTCGAACCCCGAACCAACAGATTATGAGTCTGCTGCTCTAACCGTTGAGCTACAGGGGCACAAGAACTTACGACCGGTCATTTTCGAACGTAGCGGAAACTGTAGCAACTCACGTCGATTTCCACCCTTACAACCGCCTATTGGTTCAGGTTAGCGAAACGCTCGAACGCGCGTCCTGCCCTTCAGGCGTTGGATGGATGACCCGCGCAAACCTTCTTTTATCGTGAAGGCATACGCGCCAGCTTCACCGAACCTCGTCAAACTGTGTGACGCAATGAGTGTATCACGCAGTCATTTGGAAGCTGCAAATCGTCCCCTGAGCTTCTTGTGAAGATTCCCAACGCGAGTAACGCGTCTGTGCGAATGAGCCCACTTCGATCTTTGAGCAGACTGGCTATCTGGTCCACATACTCCGTCGCTCCCATAATTGCGAGAACTTTAGCAGCATCTCCTTTTAGAAACTCCCGGCCGAACAGCTTTGCGATGTCTTGCTTATATTCTTTGGCGCCTAATTTCGCGAGCGCGAAGGCGGCAGCCCTGGTTACTTCAGTATCGAAGTTATCGTTCAGCACTCTTGCAAAGTCGGCAGCGTGTGCTGGTCCAACGCCCATTTCTATAAGCGCATAGATAGGACTTTCATCAACCCTTAACAGGCGGTTTTCCGGTCTCAGTAAACTGGCTACTTCGTTCGCGTATTCCTTTGCATGTAACTGTCCTAACGCTATTGCAGCTCCCATACGGTCATAGTCATTCTCGCTCTTAAGCATCAGCACCAGTTTCGGTATGTACTCTCTCGCTCCCATCAAACTCAAGGCGACAGCCGCTCGGCTGCGCGAACTAATGGGGTGCGCGGCAGGCAGCCGCACGAGCGCAACAATTTACACTGCACGTGATGTGCTCATGGGAGCGCAGACTCGATCAGATAGCTCAATCACGTTGCTCCGACGCGGAGGAGATCGCGTAAAACGCTTCGCACCGCGGACACCTATCCGTGTAATCCTGAAATCCTGTAAAAACAATCGTTGTGCCTTTACTCAGAAATCAGCTTCACAGGATTGACACGATTATCAGGATTGACATGATTTTATCAGTTCATCCGCTTAGCGTTCGCGGTGACGCGCGTTGAGCGCAGGTAGGGGACCAGTTTCGTGGGATCTGCTTTCAGCTCACTGGTAATGCTCAGCAGCGCCGGATACTTCTTCATCAGCAGAAGCTGTTTATGTCGTTACCGGCAATGTTCTCCTGATCGGACGTCGCCGGTGATCGATTACCCAGAAAATGAACGCGATAAAAACGTAGAACAGGCTGACCGCCAGCACTGTAAACTTCGCGACCGAACTATGGTAAGCGATCCAGGGCCAGGGGTTCGACACCGGCGCGCTGAGCATTCGCCAAACCGCGACATTTTCAATCAGGTCGAAAGCTACCGTTAGGATTTGCAGACGGGCCAGTCGCAGTCCCAGCCTGACGAGCCGAGGTTTGGGTTTGCTGCTGCGGCAATGGATCTCAGTGGCCGCAAGTAAACACGCAACCGCCACCACACTCGTATAGAAAAGTATAAAGAACAGATCGAACAGAAGACTTCGTTTTGCGACTTCCGTGAGCGTCCGTCCCTGGTTAGAAAACCAACGCGTAACCGCATACTGCTTTTCGATGTCAGCTTGTGAGCGCCGTTCCGGCACCTGCTGCTGCCAGCTCTCAATGACCGCCTGCGCTTCCTTCACACTTTGCGCGCGTTGCAGTGAACCAATCCCGCTCTGGGCCGTGTCGTTTTCCAGCAGGTTGTCTCCTCCTGCTTTGACACCAAACCAACAACTAATCGCGATTAACACGGGCAATAGGGGCCAGAGGATACTTAGGTATCTTTCTCGCAAGGGCATGAGGCACCTCCTTTCTTTTCAAACGGGCTTGCAACTCGGCGTGATTCTGTCGCTTGGTTTGTCGAAACCGCGGTGGACCAGTGACCCGTTTGAACAGCGGCAACTCGCTGCCGGCATCAGCTTGTCCGATCATGAAAGCGTTGCCGACGATCTTGCGATCGAAGTCAAACGTGTCCATGTTTGGTTCCGGATCCGGGTTACAGCGATTCTCCAGGTTTTTCTTCTCGCAATCACTCCGCGGTCTTAGTTCAAAAATTTCCGCTTCGCCTCGCACCGTGGCATCCACTCGCTGCGTCTGGGCCATGATGTAGCTGAACGCCACGAGGGAATTCTCGAATGTATTCCTCGGATCGAAAGGCTTGGGCTCCGGAGACGCTTCGATCGAGATGATGTGGGTCGCGCCCCACGTGATCGCCGCCTCGACGGGACTATTGTGTATGAAGCCGCCGTCGATAACGTTGATTTGCTCCACGACTTTACCGGCGCCGATGTTTACATTGCGCAAGTCGCGAAAAGGAAACAACGGATAGATAGTTCCCGAGCCGATCACTACGTCAAGCAGCTTGTCGGGATTCTCGCGAAAACTGATGAAGCGCTTCTCGTTCGGCGGTGGTTTCGTTCCCGGTTTCTGAGCGTCATAGTAGAAGTAAAGATCCTCCGGCATGTCGTTGGCCGTAATGTGTCCCGGATTAACCTGTTGATACTCGCTGAGCGGAAGGTTAGACACCGTGATCACGAGGTCGCGCTTCAACATGGAAGGATGATTGACAATCCGCTGTGAGATGTCGACCAGTTGTTCGTTTTCGTGCTGACCTGAAGCAGGCGCAAAGCCGTTATGAAGCACGGCCAGCATCTCCGGTACTCTCCTGATAAATGCCCTCTCGATCTGGATCGACTTCGACAGCGAGGAATCTTTCCAAAGAGAATTGAGTATCAGGATTCCCGCGAACATGAGCACCGATGCGGTCAGCATTCTTACCAACCATCGGCGCCGGCCATGCCAGTCAATATCGACGTAGCCTGCGATTCCACTGAGAACCATCACGAGTCCCAAAAACAAGGGCCAGGGATACGCCCCTGAGCAAATGAGCAGAAAGAGCAACCACAAATGGGTAAGCGTATGAGATTCCAGCTCCGACGGCCATGAAGACAGACTCAGCCCGCGGGCGATCAGAAATTCAATCGTTGAGATGATGAGCATTAACCAGCCCGCGATGCGCCACCAATCTCCTACCTTGTCTTTGTACACCCGGCACCACCATCCACCGGCACGCGTTTGCAGAAAACGTTCTCCGGTTCGCCGGATGCTTCGTATGACCGCGGCTACGACTACAACAAACACAACCTGCGCGATCATGAATGCTGCGAAAGCAGACGTCAGAATCCCGAAATATGCGGCCAATCCGAGTTGGATTACTTCCACCGCCAGCAGTAGCTGGCCAATGCGCGCCCAGCGCAAACGTTTGCGCCCAAACAACAGCACCGCAAGCGTTATGACTAACGCCTGAAGCAAACCGAAACACAAACCGAAGACGACATTGAAAACGGGGGAAGGCGTGAAGAAATGTTCCTGGTGAAACGAAGTCCACATCTTGAAGATGGAGTCCTGAGTTCGCGGATCACTGGTTCCGCCCAGAGCGACAAGCAGCGCATTAATCGCACCACCCGAAGTGCCGACGACAAGGTCAAAGTCGATCTTCTCGTATCTCGGATCCTTCTTCAGTTCGCTCAGTTTATTTTCAATCTGCGACACAGCACCCGCCTGGTAGGCACACTTGGCGCCGCCACCGGACAAGACCAGTGCGAGCCGGGGATCCTCTCCGGTGCTGTCTTTGTAAATTCTGAGACTTCTGATGAGGTCCTCGAAAGAAGTGCCATAGGCCAAGGGTCTCGCGCTGCGAGTGGATTCGTATATTCGCGTTGATTCGTCATAAACCTCCAGCCAATCGGCTGGTAGTTCCTTGCGCATCGTGAGCGTAAAGCCCTTCGGAGTCCCGCTCTTTTCCAGCTTAGCTCTTTCTTCTAAAAGGTGGCCCATAGCTCCGCGTACCTCGTCGAGCCGATCTTTATCGAGGTTGGAGTTGACCAGCATCACTTCATGCGGGATGTCGATACTGCTGAGTTTGTCCGCTTCCAGTTTGGTGAAGAACTGCTTGTTGGCATCGTCTTCCGGAACGCAGTACGACGTATTTTCAATCACGAACGCGACAACCTTCTTGCCCTCGTCCTTTTTGTCCTTTTTGATAATCCTCTGCAAACTTTCCTGATGCTGGTAGGTGAAGTCGAACTCTTCCTGCTTCGGGTCGATTTTCTGGATTTCTTTCAGGTAATAGGAAGGCACGATGTATCCGGAGATCGAAACCGGACGAACAAAGAGAAACTTTAGTTGTTTCTTACCCGCGTGCTTCCGCACATCGTCGAAGTTTTTCCACCCGTACTCCGCCGGCACGATAGCCGTCACGTGATATTCGGGCCGCGCAGTTTGAGGCTGCCCAGCCTCCGGCGCACACTGCGCTGACGGTTCATCCAGCGAGCGCCGGCATGGATTAGCCGCCTGGCATTTGACGATTCGGCCGCCGACGGGATTGAGTTTTGCCAGAAACGCTTCTCTGATCTTGTCTTTCTGTGCCTTGTCAGAAATGGAGAGGAGATCCGCAACCGGCATCGCCGACAAAACCGCTACATCAATCAGTTTCTTGCTGTACCAATCGATCACTTCACTGTAAGTGCCGATTGCGAACTTGAAGTGAATTTCCAGCCCGTCGTCGTGAGCTATTCGCTCCAACTCGTCGAAAAACTCCTGGTACTTCCTGTACACCTGTTCGACGTTTTGATACTCGGTGATACCTACACGAATCTCTTCCGCCTTCACCGTGAAGGTGGATAAAAAGAGGAGCAGCAGCAGTTTTACAATCGTCTTCATGGCTAACCGGACACAATACAGGCGTTCGAGCCTTCGAGAACGAAACAGTGTGTGAAAGGCTGGGCGGAGCTTGTGGGTACCAGCGAGGACTATTCACGCGGTAGCGCATCTAGCCAGGATTGCCTTCATCGCCTTCTAAGATAAATGACGGTTTTGGTGATTTCGTTTCAGGACCACCGGAGCTCTGATTGGCATTTTCGCCACGGAGAGACCGGGGATTAGTAAATGAATGGTATCAAGCGGAAACGTGTGCGGCGACGATACTCGTTATAACTTTCAACTCTGCCGAGCAGCGACTCTTCCATGTTTATTCGAACCATGTACAAGCCGATCGCAAAGCCAACCACCACGAAATTAAACAGCGCCGGGTAGGAGAGCAAAAGGCCAACGTCCAACAGCACATAGCTGAAGTAAATCGGATGCCTCACAAACCTGTACGGTCCGGTCGTGCGGATTTCTCTTAACGCAGGGAGTATGCTGAAACTCCTGCCCAGCCAGAAAACGCTGACCACCCACAGGAGAGTTGCCACAAAAACCACGATCGAGCCGAGCAGCAGTTTTAGATCACTGCTCTGGACGCTGAATTCGAAAAACCAGTAGTAGGTCTTGCACAGGCCGCAAATGACGACTGCCAGAGCATCGGTGCGCGCCTCCATCGCAAAGGGGCGGAAAAGCATAACTGCGGCGAAGAGCAGACATGCTATTCCCAGCAGGAGTTCGCTAACGGACGCCTCGGCAGTCGCAACGTGGATTTGATCGTAAAAAACATACAAGAAGAAACTGCTACAAGCCAGATTACACCCATGATGAAACACTAACCGCCACCAGTGTGTTGCCACGGCTATCAAACTACCGCCCCCTTCGCCGGATTCTCGGTCTTGACACTGGCACTCGCACCGGTGGGCGCCGGTAGGAGTCTGAGGAGTCAGCCGTGGCCGGGCGCCCTGCAGGTGCGCTCCCAGGGTTTTTTGCGATCTGGTTGTTTATTGCTTTGGTCGCTTCCACCCTTGTGACGCGCCGCACCTCCTGCTCGACTTGCTCGCGTAATAGAGGACTCGCGGCTGCAAGTCCTGCTGCCACAGACAACTCGGCCAGGCCCGAACCGAGCCGCGGCTCGAGTAATTGCTTCGCCAGTTGCGGCTCGGGCATGGCCGCCTGGACCATCTCCGCGGCGAGCACCGAAGGTTTTGCACCTGCTTGCGCCGCTTTCCGGTGATATTGCTCGATCGATTTTTCAAATAGCAGTTCGCTGTAATTAGAAACGAGCTTCTTGAGATAAAGGCCGGCGACGTAGTCAACACCAGGCGACTGCGGAGTTACTACTTCAGAGAAAACTTTTTTCAGCCCTTTGAATGCTTCAGCCGCCTTCGCTTCCGCCGTTCGCGCTCTCCACTCCTGATCGGCAAGGACTTCAAGTTGCTGGCTCCTTTCACTGGCCGTGCGAGGCAGCAATTCCATCAGCTCTTCCTCGGCGAGCTTAACCTCGGGCGCGGTTGCTTTTTGGTTGAGCTCACCGCTCGTTATTAAAACTTCCCCGGTCTTAGTGCTCTGTAAGTCGGCCATGTGTTCCGAGATCGCAGTCGTGTAATCGGTCATCTCTCTGTAAGCTTCCGCTTTGATGGTCGAGTAGATCACGCGGAAATACTGCCTGCGTGGCTCATCTAAATCGCGCACGTGCTGTTCGAGGGCCATGGCTGATAAGTATCGCCCCTCGGATTGCCATTCCTGACGCAAAGCCGCGCGATATCGTTCAAACAATTGATTGTGCGTTTTCAGGGCCCAACCCTTAATCGAGAGCTGTCCGAAAAAGGTAAAACTCGTTATCGCCGCCAGCACGATGATGGTTATCGATAACGATTTCTTCAGCCATAGGAATTTATCCAGGAGCTTCCAGCGGGGCAGGTACCAGGTAACCGCCGTGAGGGTCAACAGGATCAGAATCAAGGCGACAGTAGAGGGAGTGAGGCTCCGCAGGTACAGCATTAATACGTATAGAGATTCTTCGGCGCTCCTCACCCAGTTTGGATTGAAGATGCTTTTGAAAGCGTTGAGCACAAAGAGCGCGAAGCAGAGTATTCCCAACGCAATCGTCACTGCAGAAAGTACATGATTGATAGCTTGCAGCCACGATTTCTCACTGCGTCTTGAAACAAACCACAGCCCACCGCTAATGACAAAGAAAATTCCGACGGGCCAGGTGAAGTACAGAAACAGCAAACCGAATCCGATTCCGAAAAGGGTGAGGCAGCCTGAAAAATCCTTGCTCATGGGAGTATTCCTTTCTTGACCGAGCCGCGAGATTGGCTCACAACGGAAGCCCGTAGGCTGAGCTCCGCGATATTCATCTTGAGAAGATTGCCTTGAGGACGTGATGACTTATTCGAACGCCTCACACAAACACCTGGGCTATTTCGTTTTCAATGCAGGACGGAAACAGCTCAACCGCACGAAACGTTTTGCGGCTTTTTCGCCATTTTAGTTAGGTCCCATTCAATCATAGGAGTTGAGGTCATCATGGTCCCTAACACCGTCATTCAGGAAACAGAGGAACGATTCCAATATCGCACCCCGGAACGAACAGAAACCGAGGAAAAGCTGAAGCGCGGCTCAAAACTTCTCGCCGACGATCCTCAGCGTGTTGAAAAACGACTGAAACGCTTGTTGCGCGGCGAGTTTGCCTCGGAAGCGGCGGACGTGATCGCGGCACCCGCTATGAGCGCCGCCGGCGTCAGCGTTGGCACAGAACCTCTCGCACTCGAACGCATACTCAATAGAAATAACCTGATGAGTATCAACTACCTTGAGCGGGGCTTGCGTGTGGCCCGCTCGGTGGCGCGCATCCGCATTCGATCCGCACAGGGGCGGACGTTGGGATTCGGCACCGGTTTCATGGTTTCGCCACGACTGCTGATGACTAACAACCACGTATTGGCCAGTCGCAACGATGCGGCGTTTAGCCACTGCGAGTTCAACTTCCAGGATGACCTGACCGGCCGTCCAATTCCGACTTCCGTTTTCGAACTCGATCCGGATCTGTTTTTCGAAACAAATATCGCGCTCGATTTCACCCTCGTCGCGGTTAAAGAAAGAGCGCGCGCCGGAAGCGGCGACGTCAGCGAGTTGCAGTTCTTCGGCTGGAACCGATTGATCGAAGAGGAAGGCAAGGCGATTCTCGGTGAGTTTCTCAACATCATCCAACATCCCAACGGCGAACCGAAACAACTGGCCCTGCGCGAGAATGAATTTATCGATCTACTCGATAACTTTCTTCACTACAAGACCGATACTGCGCCCGGTTCGTCGGGTTCACCTGTCCTCAACGATCAGTGGGAGATCGTCGGTCTGCACCATTCGGGCGTGCCACGCAAAGACGCGAACGGGCGAATCCTAACACGCGATGGAAGCATCTGGAAACAGTCAATGGGTGAACACAAGATCGATTGGATAGCCAACGAGGGAATACGAGTCAGCCGCTTAGTCAAATACATCAAGGACCTTGCGCTGAACGACGCGCAACGCCGCCGCCTGCGAACCGATCTGCTCGAAAAAGACCCGCCCTTTCTGCCGTCACGAGATGAAACGCTCCCGCAAACGAACGGACATACTTCCGCACCGTCCTCCCAACAAGCCGCCGCCGCGTTTTCTTCGCAACCAACAATCGTCGACGGGAATGCAGTTTGGACCCTGCCTCTACAGGTGAGCATCAAGCTCGGTGACGCAGGGCCCGCAGCAACCGTCGCCGCGCCGACTTCATACGATCAAACTAACGGCAACGGCAGTGCAACCACCGCCAAAGCGTCTCCCCAGACAGACACCGTTACAAGCAAAGATATCGACGAGGCAATCGCTGAACTAGAAAGAGCGAGGACGAGAAAATACTACGACGAGCCACAGGACCGGGCCGACCGCGATCGATACTACGCAGACGTACCGGACGGTCTCGATCCCGCCGAGCTTTATCAACGCCTGAGCACGTTGCTCGACGAGACCCACGCCAATCAACCCAAATACAAACCGAATAAACACGTGTATCCGTGGGTGGATCTTCAGCCGAATAAAAAGCTCCGCAGCATTTACTCGGGTATTGAATACGATCCTGAAGAGTTCATCCGTGAAGACTTCCGTATCGACCAGGAGCGGACCGCGCGTCTCCAGGAAAAGATGTTAAGGGAGTCAGCCGTTTTCGGTGCGGAAAGAATTGCGGAAGAGCTCGACCTGCTCGAAGCACTACTGCCCTACAACTGCGAACACGTCGTTCCGCAGTCGTGGTTTGAGAAACGCGAACCGATGCGCGGCGATATTCATCACCTGTTTGCGTGTGAGTCAGGCTGCAATAGTTTCCGCGGCAACACGCCTTACTTCGACTTCAGCGATTTCGAAGAGGCCGTGCGTGACGACTGCGGCATGCGCATCAGCAACAAGTTTGAGCCAACGGCCGGGAAAGGCACGGTTGCACGAGCTGTTCTGTATTTCCTTCTTCGCTATCCGGGCGAGATCAATCGCACTGCGCAGGAGTATGAAGCAGATCGCATCGAGACGCTTCTGAAGTGGCACAGAGAGAACGGAGTTACGACGTATGAGAAGCACCGGAACATGGCAATCTTCAAGATCCAGGGGAATCGTAATCCGCTGATCGATCATCCTGAGTGGGCCGACCAGATCGACTTTCTGCAAGGCCTCGATTAATGGAACACGGATCCGCGCGGATTGCCAAACCGATCACCGCGGATCCGATCAATGCATCAAACGTCACGAAAAGTTTTTCTTCATCACACATTTAATCCCACTGTATCCAACCGTACAGAAGTCCTCACCAACTTCACCTACCTTCGCGTCATACACAAAAACTTCAAACACGCGCGTTCGAACCCAGGCAGACGTGTCTGCGAATGCGGTCGCAAAGGAGCGATATGACTCTCGATATTTTCAAGGAAAAGGGAACACCACTCGACAAGCAGGTCTTTACCTGGCGCGATCTCGTGCAAGCGCCAACCAGCAAACTCGATGACGACGCGTTTACGCGCGTGCGAATCATCCTGATGAACGGTCTCGAATCGAACGCGATTCGCTCGTCGCACGCTATGGCGCGCATGATGAATGGCGACATGCGATTGCCGCTCGCCAAAGTCAGACGCGTCGAGCAACACCAGCAAACGATGGTCAACTGGCTTCTGCCAGCGGATCTTTCACCACTCGAAACCACGATCGGTTTCGAACAGGTCGCGATCGAAGTCACTGCCAGCGTTGCACTTCGCGAGCCCGATGAATATCTCGCGCAGGTCTACCGGTTTGGCTTACTGGAGGATTTCGATCACCTGTACAGGTTTTCAGCACTGATGGACCGCATCGCCGGAGGCGACGCAAACAACATCATCCAGAACTACTCCGACATCATGCCGGGGCGGCCTACGGCCGTGGAACATCGCGCACCCGAAGATGATCTGCGCCAGCATTACGACGCCGCCACTGCCGAGCCGTTAACCAAGCTCCACGCTCTTACCATCACCGCTGCCGAGAACCAGACTCATGATTACTACATGACGATCGGCCCGATGTTTGCCGACCCGCTCGCGCGGCAGCTTTATGCGGAGATCGCGTCCATCGAGGAACAACACACCACACAGTACGAATCGCTCCTCGATCCGAGAGAAACACCGCTCGAGAAGTGGCTCATGCATGAAGCGATGGAGGTTTACAACTATTACGGCTGCATGGTTTATGAGACGAATCCGCGAATCAAAGAGATCTGGACGCGCTTCGTGGATTACGAACTCGGACACCTGCACATGGTGATGGAGATGTTCAAGCAGATGGATGGCCGCGATCCGGCTGAGTTGCTGCCGGCCACCCTCCCTGAGCCGATCGATTACCAGAGCCATCGCCAGTTTGTTCGCGAAACGCTGGCCAATGAGGTTGATCTACGAGCGGCAGGGACGCAGTTCATCAATAAAGAGGATGAGGCGGATCGTGCACCGTTGTCTATTGCATATCGCGAGCAGATGAACTCTGAAGGTTCACCATCGGAGATCGTCGCCGCGGGCTATAACTACACACCGGGTACCGAGTTGACCGAAGGAAAGAGCGTATTCGCAAAGGGAGCATCAGCATGAAAAGCACTGGAGCAAAACAAGTAATGGAAGGTAATCGCACGGGCATTCAGACCGCGCCCGAGCTTGCCGAAGAAATGATCGAAGGAGCAAGCAGCGCGATGCCAAGCTCCGAAGGCGGAGCGGAAGACATCGCGGAGCTTCGCAGTGAATATATCGCGGAAGGTTTTCCGCTCGGATCGAAGCCGGGAATTTCAGTTGCCGACGAAGCAGACGCTGACGAAGAGCAGGCGGGCCTGGCCGTGTTTATGGACAAGCTGAGCGAGCGTCTTGCTTTCGAGCGCATGGGAACGCGGCTGTACGAAGCGTTGTACAACAAGTTGGAAACGCTTGGTGAAAGCTCGCCCGGCCCGACACTCGAAGACGTACAGCAGATCGGCAGTGAAGAACTCGAACACTTTCTTCTGCTCAACAGGGTGATCACTGAGGCGGGCGGAGATCCGACGGTGCAAAGTCCGTGTGCCGACGTGGCCGCGGTGACATCGATGGGCGTCATGCAGGTGCTGACTGATCCGAGAACTTCGTTGGCTCAATGCTTGCAGGCAATATTGACTGCGGAGCTGACGGACAATGCCGGCTGGGAACTGCTGATACAACTTGCAGACAACCTCGGCTATGAGGAATTGTCAGAACCGTTTCAGGAAGCACTCACCCATGAGGAGGAACACTTAGTGAATGTTCGATCGTGGTTATCCGAGTGCGTGATGGACAGCGCACAGGTTTGAGTGCGAACTTTTGAAATCATAGAACGATGATCGTACGAAGGGGAGGAATAAATGAGTACAACAATGGGTGGAACTAACCTGGGTGGCGGCACCCAGATGGGTAGAGAGCGCGACACACAGATGGGTATGACTGCTGGTTCACACGAAGAGGGTACTGTTGCGCGGACAATCGAACAACAAACAGCAAAGCTTCCTTCAGATGTGTTTTTGTGGGCCGCGTTCGGAGCGATTGGCACGTCAGCCGTGCTTCAGATAATGGGGAAGAAGCAGGCTAGCCTTTTTGTGGGTGACTGGGTTGCGCCGTTCTTGCTATTTGGCGTTTACAACAAGATCGTCAAAACCCAAGGTTCGGATAAGTACACTAGCCACTAAGAAAACAGCTGCAGATCTTCACGAATTAACACGGATCAAATCCGCGTTAATTCGTGAAATCCGTGGCTCTTTTTAGTGGATCACGTGATAGTTATCGTCTTTAGCAGACGCGCCATTCTCACTTCCATCCCAATCAGGCTTCAGCACCACCTTGATGCAGTTGTCCTTCTTGTTTTTGAACATGTCGTAAGCGCGCGGAGCCTCCTCCAGCGGCATCCTGTGAGTCACAACAAAACTCGGATCGATGTCGCCATTCTCGATCTTGTTGAGCAACGGTCGCATGTACCTTTGAACGTGCGCCTGGCCCGTCTTGATCGTCAATGAGCGTTGCATCAACGAGCCCAGCGGAAACTTGTCCGCGAATCCACCATAGACGCCGATAATCGAAACGGTCCCACCGTTCCGGCAACACATAATCGCTTCACGTAACGCATGCGGCCGATCGGTCTCCAGCATCATCGCCTGCTTGATTCGATCGTAGGCGAAGATTCCTGCCGGTCCGTGTGCTTCCATGCCCACGTCGTCGATACATGCGTCTGGTCCGCGTCCGCCCGTCATGTCCATCAACGCTTCGTAGACGTTCTCTTCTTCGTAGTTGATCGTTTCCGCTCCGCCTTCTTCAGCCATCTGCAGGCGTTCGGGAACCTGATCGATCGCGATCACTCGCTCCGCTCCAAGCATGAACGCACTGCGGATCGAAAACTGTCCCACAGGTCCACAGCCCCAGATCGCGATCGTGTCGCCTGGTTTTATGTCGCACATTTCCGCGCCCATCCAACCGGTCGGGAAAATGTCTGAGAGAAACAGCACTTGTTCGTCGCTCAAATGATCCGGCACTTTGATCGCACCCACGTCGGCAAACGGCACGCGCGCGTATTCTGCCTGCCCGCCGGCAAAACCACCGGTCAAATGGGAATACCCGAAAATTCCGGAGGTTGCGTGGCCAAACGCCTTCTCTGCCATCCATGCATTCGGGTTTGAGTTTTCACAAAGCGAATACATCTCGTCGCGACAGAAGAAACAGTTGCCGCATGAAATCGGAAAGGCCACCACCACGCGATCGCCAACCTTCAACTTGCGGACTTCTCGACCCGTTTCGACGACCTCTCCCATGAATTCATGGCCCATGATGTCGCCGCGCTGCATAGTGGGAATGAATCCGTTGTACAGGTGCAGATCGGAACCACAGATCGCAGTGGAAGAGATCTTTACGATCGCGTCCTGCTGGTTGAGTATCTGCGGGTCAGGAACGTCCGACACCTCCATTATCGTTTTACCGTACCAACAGTTGGCTCTCATTGTGTCAGTCTCCTTCCTTCCGATGGATAGTTAGTCATGGTTTCACTCGGAAGGGTCTCTACCTTTGCGAGCTCACTTGCGGCCGGCGGTTGCGCGGGTCGTTGATCCATGTAACCCGTGCCGAGCAGAGTTGCCTCTGACACGACCACTTCACCGACTTCCATTACCTGTTTGAAGCGACGCAGATCGTCGTCCATTTGCTGTTCTGGTTCTTCGCCGAAAAGTTTGGCGAAAGCGGAACCAATCACGCCTCCCATTGGGCTGTATTCGAGATTTACTCTGACGATCGTGCCTCGGCCGCCGGGCGCTGCCTCGAAACGAACGGCGCCTGCGTTGTCGACATCGGCGTCTTCAAGTGAACGCCACGTGATGACTTTGCCCGGATCGTCGGCGACGATCGTGGCATCCCATTCCACGTTCATGCCGGCTGGTCCTTTGGCGACCCAGTGAGAACGTCCACCACCGAGATCTTCTACCGATTCAAGATGGCGCATAAAACGCGGCAGGTTTTCGAACCTGCGCCAGAATTGATAAACCTCGTCAGGCGTGCGGTTCACGATGCAAACGCCGCTGGCGTGAATACCGTGACTGCTGCCGTTCGAAGACAGTTGTTTCGCACACATCACGTCGAGTGCGGTAACGGCAAGTACATTCGCAGTTGCAAATGCGACTCTTCCCTTGTTTGCGCCAGGTGATGTTGCTGCTGCGCCGAGACTGGCGAGATCGAGCATGTCGCCGGCTACGCGCGACCACACACCTGCCGCCGGATTCTTTTGCGCAAAAATTGTGACACCCGAGGCGATTTCGCGAAGACCGTACAGTCGTATCAAACCAGTGCTCCTGTTTGAAACACCTGAAATGTTTGCGATGGCTCTGGGTGCGAGAACTTCAGCGAGACCGAGGCCGATGCTGAACCACCCGAGACCTCGAGCAAGACGTTTTGCGCTCGATGAAGGCAGGCCTGGCTGCGATCGTCCATTCGCGCGCTCGCTCATGTAACTCTGTTGATCAAATGACATGGATTCCCCCCTTGGAATTGATGTTGAACGTGGCTTTAATTCGTAGATTAAGATCAAACATCATGCCCTAAATGATCCGTGTTGATTCGTGAAATTCTGTGGCGAGAGGTCACAGGAAAATGAACTCTATAAACTCGTTTCGAAATAAATCAACGGTTGACTAGAGACGATTTATTACGAGCTAAGGGAGGATGATTTTTAATGGATTCGAAAAAAGAAACTAACCGAGGATCTGCCGCAACTGGTTCCGCAACTGGTTCAAAGATGGCTGCGAATAAGAAGCAGTCGTCGGGCGACACGGGCACTGCGGGCGGCCAGGGACAAACCGCTGGCGGACAAACCGGCCAGGGAGCAACTGGTCAGCAGAGCCAGGGACAAGGCCAGGGACAACAGGGTGGCGAGCAGGATCTGCTTCAACATGCCAAGCACGCAACTGGCGAAATCGTAAATCAAGTACAACAACAAGCAGGAACACAAATAGAGCGTCAGAAGGAGAGCGCGGCCAATGATTTAACTCAGGTCGTGAACGCCGTCAGACGTTTTGGTGAATCACTGGGAGCAGAACAAGGCGGACCGATTGCACGATACGCAGCAGAGTATGGCGATAAAGCGGCTCAAAAACTGGAGGAGTTTGCCGGTTACATTCGTGAGCAGGACGCGAGAAAACTGCTCGACGACGTCCAGAACTTTGGACGACGGCGTCCGGCGTTAATGCTCGGCGGCGCATTCCTGCTCGGACTGGCCGGCGCGCGATTGATCAGGAGTTCGATAGATGCGGGTATGCAGCAGTCAGGTGGACAGCGTTCGTTCAAACCGAATGTGACAAAACCGCCTACCGGTACGGGATCGAACATTTCTGCTGCGCCATCATCACCCTCGGTGGGTGCAATTTAGTTTTACCGTGGGAGGTGTTTGTAAATGCAACGGATGAACGAAAACCGCTCTGAAAAACCGCTTGGCGAACTGTTTAGCGATCTCGCCTCGGACATGAGCAATCTGGTCAGGCAGGAAGTTGAGCTGGCCAAAGTTGAAATCAGCCAAAAGGCAAAACATGTCGGACGCAATATCGGTTACCTGGTCGTCGGTGGCGCAATTGCCTACGCGGCGCTGCTGGCCGTGATCGCCGCTATCATTTTGTTGTTAGACAACGTGATGCCCAGCTGGGGCGCGAGCCTGCTCGTTGGCGTGGTGGTAGCCGGCATCGGTTGGTTGTTGATCGGAAAAGCAGTTTCCGCGCTTCAGCAAACCGATGTGACGCCAAGAGAGACTGTCGAGACTTTGAAGGAGGACGCAGCATGGATGAAGCAACAGATAAAATAAGGACTACCGATTGGGACGATAATCGGACCACTTCAACTGACGACTCTTATACCGCCACCGCGTCCGGGTCTGCTGAGGATTACGATGATCAAACCGAACAGATTCGAGCCGAGATCGAAGACACTCGCGCGGAGATGAGTCAGACGATCAATGAGATCCAGGAGAGGCTCAGTCCGGAGCACCTCGTGGGTCAAGTCAAAGAAACAGTACGTGAAGCGACGATAGGAAAGGTTGAACGAGTTATGGAAACGATTAGCGAAGCAACGGAACCGGCGCGCCAGGCAATGGGACGTGCGGGAACTGCAATCGCAGAAACCGGAAAAACGGTGGGCAACAGCATGTGGAAAAATCCGATTCCGGTCGCGTTGATCGGCCTGGGAGTAGGCCTGTTGGTGATGCGATACCGCGGCAACGGTGGCGACGGCTACGAGACACCACGCGTGTCAGGCCGCGGGCGTCGAAACACGATGATGGACACTGATTACCAGGCAGGCGAGATCCGGTACGGCGAACGATACGGAAATCGAACCGGTGCTCAAAGCGGGACTCAATACGGCACGTCGGGGATGATCCACAACGTAAAGGAAACGGCGAGTGACCTGGCCCACCGCTCGACCGAGGCTTTCAGTAACCTGACGGACAAGGCAAAACACACTGCATCTGATCTCGGCACGCGTTGCTCAGAACTGATGCGCACCAATCCGCTTGCAATGGGTGCGGTTGCAGTTGCAGCAGGAACGGCAGTCGGGTTGATGTTGCCTTCGACGAGGTTTGAGAGCGAGTACATCGGCGAGGCGGGCGCAGGGCTGGTCGATAGAGCTCAGGAGATGGCACGCGGCGCGATCGATAAGGTACAGGATGCCGCGCAGCAGATGACTGAAGATCAACCACCACAAGGCACCTAACCAACGGTCGGTTTGACAGGATTACATGATGAACAGGATTTACATGAAAATCATGTTAATCCTGAAAATCATGTAAATCCTGTCAAGCCGGCTCAAACATAATTCGAATCGCGAGTTCAATCGATCGCTATTCACGTAACACACGTCTTTCATGTCATACGACATCACCACGTTAATCCGATCCGCATCGCCGCTCACCTCGCGCACGCTGTGAAGACAGCGATTGCCGCGCATAAGGAACACGCCAGCGAAACCGGTTAATCGCATTGAGCAGACGTTCGCACGTCGCAACATCCACAAATTCATCCTGTATCAATAAAGCATCCGACAAACGCATGCGCAAAAAGTAGCGGCTGTCTCCCGCGCGACGCAGTTCGGTGCCGTACAAAAATCTGCAATTCCAAACTGGATCACAGTTTGCAAATAGAATCGCGAAAGTTGGAGGGTTTGTAGATGAAGACGGTTATCGCGTTAATACTTTTGCTGGCGTCGACAGGCTGTATCGTGGTGGGTGGTTACAGCGATGAGCGCGGCTGGTTTGTCTGGCCGGGTACGTTTGTGCTGCTGGGGATCGCTCTACTGTTCATCCTGCTTTTCAGACGGCGGCGATGAGCTTTGTGCTTTTTGTGCCTCTTTACTTGAGAACTGCGGCTTGCACTTTGTGCTTTTTGTGCCTCTTTGCGGCTTCACTTGAGGATTGCGGCTTGCGCGCTCAAAGTGAGCTGGTGCCAACGCTGAAATGTGTTGATGGTCTCGTTTGGCATCAACCGCACGTAGGCAGTTTGAAAGTAGAGCGTTTCGGGTGCGCGCCACTCGAGTCGCACGATCGGATTGTACGATGCAGGCACGCCCTGCGAAGGTGATGCCTCCGGACTCGGCGAAGGCGCGGGTGAGTTTGCATTCGCATTCGTGTTGGCTCTTCTGGTAGCGGTCCTCTGTTCGTAAATCACTGACGCTGCTATCAACTGCTCGCCAAGCGGCAAACGCCCCTGCGTCGGGGTCTTGCTGCCGGCATCGTAGATCGCAACGTCTGTGTCGAAGGCAGTCGCGATCTTCGAATTATCAGGCGACCAGACCGGGAGCGCATCAGTCAAATTATCGTCCAGCAATCTTTCCGTCCCGTCAGGCGCGATGAGGCGCGGCCGGCCCGCGGGTAGTTTGAACTGCCGCTCGCGCTCGGTCCACTCTTCTTCCTTGCAAGCGAGGGCCGCCATTGCATGGCCGTCGGGAGCCCACACAAAGTAGAAGTAGATCAACCCGTCGCGCGCGGTTAACGGCTTGAGATCGTAACCGTCACGATTGCAGATGTAGATCTGTTCGGTGTTGAAACTCGCAACCGGCGCGAATATGGGACCGATTGAAGGCGAAGGGATCGGCGACGCCTCGGGATCCGGCTCCGGTGCGTTGGGAGGAGTAGGCGTCGGACTGGGCGCGACGCGTTTGTGCGCGATGAAGTTGATAAAGTTTCCGTCCGGCGACCACGTCACAGTTTCGGGAAAGACGCACGAAAGATCCGGCGGGATCAGGTTACGGAGAAACTGTCCGTCGGAGTTGTAGAGATCGATGCGAAACGTCGAACCCGGTTCATCAATAGTGCCGTAAAGCGCGAGCACTCTTCTCCCGTCAGGCGAAACAACTGTCCGGATCAACGCCTCGTTCTCACGTTTGGTCCCGAAGTCGTTCGCAACAGCTTCAAACTTATCGGTAAGATCTTCGAAGTTTGTAGACGGCGGCGAAACGTCCGGGTTGAAGCGGTAAGCGAGGTTTCGCGCGGGCACGTCGCGCAAGACGCGCGGTCTCACGTCCTGCCGTTCAATGACGGATTTGCAACCAGTGGCGAAGATCAGTGAAACGAGAAATGCCAGTGTCGAGGCTCTCGAGGTCATGTTCAGTTGCGAATGGGTGTTCGCTCTTCGCGATCGTTAATCAACTCGCGCACGAGAACCGGATTGAGCGCCAGCAGCGTCCGGATCGTGTTGCGCGGTGATAGATGATCTTCGTCTCCTTCATCAAGCTCTACGCAGTTGTGTTGAATTGAACGCGCCAGGCGCCTTGCGATCGATTCGTAGCCCGGCGTGTCGGCGACGTACCTGCGGGCGGCCATCGCTCCGACCAGATCACAGGTGATCTCCTCGCCGCGCTGGCCGCGAATATCAAGACCCGTGAGTTCGGAAGCCCTCTTTCCGACGGCCGCGACGAGCGGGCGTAAACTGTCGTTATCACCGTCGGCGATATGCATCAGCTCGTGGGCCAACACGCTGATCATGCCCTCGTCTGAACGAAGGCCGGCGAGAAAGATCGTGCCGAAAGTTATCACCCGCGGCTTGCTCAAATAGACTGAAGCGTTGTCGCGGGATTCCATGTCGGGCCGCACGCGCGTAACGGCGTTGACCCTGATAATTGCCTGGTTGATCCGTCTCCGAAACCTCGGCGACCTCCGAAATCCGTATTCGGCCGCGAGTTGGCGCAAAGATCTGACGACCAGTTTTTTTGCGACCGGCAACATGCGTTGCGCACGTTCGGCGCCGGCGAGTGCTTCGGGATGTTGGAGCGGGAGCGATGGGCGCGCCTGCATCTCGTCGATGGCGACACTGCTATTCGGGTCGAGCTTTGCTTGTGTGCAAACAACGCCCATCGCTTCTTCGAGCAGTGCCTTCGCCTCGGCCGGCATCGTGGGCCGCGGGCGATTCGAATGCGAGTCGGTTTTGGTCTGTGGGAACGCGGATGAAACGGATGAAAGAACGATCAACGCGGACAAGATTATGCGGGAAAAATTTCTCATCATCTCACCGGTGCCGCCAGACGGGTTTCCGTTTCTCCATGAAAGCCTTGATGCCTTCGTTTGCATCTTCGGTCTTCATTAGTTCGTGGATGTAGATGTTTTCCTGTTCAATCAACGCTTTGTCGATCGATCTACCGCGACCGAGATCCAGCGACTGTCTCACAAACTGAAGCGACGTACCTGAAAGCTCTCGCAGCTTCGAGAGCACTTCGAGCAGCTTGGGCTCGAGCTGAAGGCTTGGGACCACGTGACTGGCCAGGCCGAGCCGGCCTGCTTCAACCGCGTCGATTATCTCACCAGTCAGGATCAATTCGCGCGCGCGTTTTTCGCCGATGACGAGCGGGAGCACGACCGCCGCGACCGGGGGAAACACGCCGAGCTTGACCTCGGGTTGGCCAAAACGAGATCGATCGGAAGCGATAACGATGTCGCAAGCGGCGACAAGTTCGCAGCCGCCGCCGAGTGCAGCGCCGTCGACGAGCGCGATCGTCGGTTTGGCGATTGATTCCAGTTGGCGGAAGATGGCGTGGAAGGCGTCGAGCATCTGGAAGATCGTTTCCTGAACGTGCTCTTCGACTGCTACGCCGGCGCTGAACGACCGGCAGTCCTTGTCGGCGTCAAACACGATCGCCACGAGCTCGCGCTGGTTACACTCGGTGAGCGCGGAGGTGATTTCCCGCATCATCTCGATGTTGAAGACGTTGAGCGGCGGACGCGCGAAAGTGATACGGCCAACGCGATCTTCGAGACTTAAACGTATGTGTTGATACGGCATACTTGACAGGATTTCAGGATTCACAAGATTTACATGTCAATCCTGATCATTATGTAAATCTTAGTCACCGAGCCACTGTCTATAAATACGTTTCTGGGCGTCGGTCGCGTTGGGCAGCGGCACGAGCCGGTATGTCCCTTCGCGACGCCCGCCGAGCGTGATCACCAAACTACTCAACTCATCAAAACGAAAGATCGACAAAACAATCCGATCGCCCGGCTTCTTCTCCGCAATCCGCGCGTTGAAAAAATCCCTCGTCGTCACGCGCGCGTTGTCGATCGCGACGATCTGGTCCCCCGCGTTCAGTCCCTGATCGTAAGCAGGCGACCCGGCATACACGCGCCGCACCACCAACCGGTCTTCCTCCACCGCCACGTCGGCGCCAAAATAAACTCGCTCAACGCCAGCGCCGCCCGCATCCGTGTCGAGACGCAGCCCAACAGCCTGGAGCGCCGCGTTGTAATCAAGCTCTTCCGTCCCGCGCACATACTGCCGGAAAAAATCTTCCAAACTCGAACCCGCCATCAATTCTACCGCCTTCTGAAAATCGGCTGGTCCATAGTTGCGGTTCTTCTTCGCAAACTCCGTATTCAGATAACGCATAACGTCATCGAGCGACTTCGCACCATTCGAACGTTTCCGAATCTCCAGGTCGAGCAGCAATGCGAGAATCGCACCCTTGTCGTAGTACGAAACCTGCGAGTTTACCGAGTTTTCATCCTGCCGGTAAAACTTGATCCACGTATCAAAGCTCGAGTCTTCAACGCTCTGCACCAGGCGACCCGGCGTGTTCTGCTGCAACGTCTGGATCGAACGCGCCGTGCCCGTCAGAAACTCATTTTCAGTAATCAGCCCCGCGCGACGCAAAAGCAGATCGGCGTAGTAGTCGGTGACGCCTTCCGCCACCCACAAAACTTTCGTGTAGTTTTCCTGCGTGTAGTCGAATGGCCCAAGCACGTCAGGCCGTATTCGCTTGACGTTCCACAGGTGAAAAAACTCGTGCGACACGAGCGACAAGAATCCACGGTAATCGCGTTCCGGCGTGCCGCTCGTCGCTGGTGAAGCCGACGTTGCGCGGTCGCCACTCGTAATCCTGAAACCAAAACGCGGGTAGCCGAGCGCAGTCGAATTTGCGTGCTCGAGTCCGCCACCTGCATTCGCCCGCACGTGAAGAATAAACGTGTAGTCGCGATACGGAATGTCGCCGCCCATCACCTCAATCTGCGTTTCGACGATCTTCTGCACGTCGCGCCGCATGCGTTCCGGATCATAGTTGCCCTCGCCGTCGATCACGATTCGATGAGGAACTCCCTTGACGTTGAACACGAGTGTCTTGAAGTCACTGACTTCGAAAGGCGAGTCGTAAAGAACGTCGAAGTTTTCGGCGCGGAAAGTATTTCTTTGGCCCGGCGCTGGCGGCAGCCCGGTCGCCACTTTCCAAACGTCAGGCGCGACCACGCGCACTGTCGAAGGACTCGCCAAATGACCTTCGAGATACATCAGTATGTTTGCGTTGTTCCAGAAAGCGTGACTCGAATTCAACTCGCTTGTTCGCACCGAGAGCTCGTTTGCATAAACTCGATAACTCGCATGCCAGTCGCGCGAGCCGTTGGTGACGACGCGCCAGGTGTTCTTGTTCGTCTTCTCCCACTTCAGCGCCTGCCCCCCAGCGTCGCGGGCTGCAAAGTCCTGAACGTGTCGTGCAAACTCTCTAACGAGATAAGAACCCGGCGTCCAGACAGGCATGACAAGCTGCTCTTCCTGCGGACCAGCGGCGGCGCGCCTGATGCCGATATCCACTTCAAGCAGGTGTGTGTGCGGCCGCGTCATGGCGACCGTGAATGAGATTTCGACCGGCTGCGTCTGCGCATGGGCGAGGAGAGGGATTGCCAGCAACAACGCTACGGTGCACAACAATCGCAGTCTGTGCATTCTTATAAAGTGTCTTTCGAGAGAAGTTGATGACAAGCGCGCTGAATGTTACTACATTTGTGCCGCAGATTGGACAGACGACATTATATGAGGGATAACCAACATGTTTCGTAAATTAATCGCAACCTCTCCAACATGGTTTACCCTGCCCGTGCGCCTGGCGCTGGCAGCGGTGATGATTGCGCACGGAGCGCAGAAAGTCCTGGGCACGTTCAACGGACCGGGCTTCAATGCCTTTATTTCCGGTAATACTCCTTTTAGCTTCATGCGACCAACGTGGCTCTGGCTTTCAGCCGCCGCATTTGCTGAATTTGTAGGCGGAATATTTATCCTTCTCGGATTTCTGACTCGCGTGGGCGCGTTCTTTGTTGCGTGCACGATGTTGACTGCGGTTGTGGGTGTTCACTGGAACGGTGGCTTTTTCGCAAGTAATCGCGGGTATGAGTATCCGCTCAGCCTGCTGGCAATGTCGCTGGCGCTGCTGATCTCAGGCGGCGGGCAGGCTTCAGTCGATCGCGCGTTGAGTGGAGGCCGCCGGTAATTGCGTTACTCGCCTCTCGTCGTAATTTTTACGACCGTCTTCATCGATCTCATCGGTTTCGGCATCGTCATTCCGGTGCTGCCCTTCTATGCGGAAGGCACGGTCTTCAACGCCACGCCTCGCATGGTCGGATTGCTCTTCGCTTCCTACTCGGTCATGCAACTTGTCTTCTCGCCGGTTCTGGGAAACCTATCTGACAAATATGGCCGCCGGCCGGTGCTGCTGCTCTCGATCATCGGCACCGGCATCGGCTTCCTTGTGCTTGGCTTTGCGACCACGCTCTTCATGCTCTTCGTGGGGCGCATTCTTGATGGCATCACGGGCGGAAACATCTCGACTGCTCAGGCCTACATCGCCGACATCACCACTCCGGAGAACCGCGCGAAAGGAATGGGACTCATCGGCGCCGCGTTTGGTCTTGGATTCATTTTTGGACCAGCACTGGGCGGCATCCTGAGCCAGTGGGGGATTCACGTTCCGTTTCTCTTTGCGGCGGCCCTCTGCTTCGCCAACGCAATACTGCTGTATTTCACTTTGCCGGAAACAGTCACGGCCAATCATCCGGCAAAGAATCGCGCCGCCGGTGGCCGCAGCCTCCGGCACGTGTGGAATTCATTGCGACAGCCGCGACTCTCGTTTGTACTCATCATTTACTTTCTCTTCGTGGTTGCGTTCTCGATCATGACCACGGCATTTTCGCTCTACACGATGTTCCGTTTCGGATATAACGCGACACAGACAGGATATCTCTTTGCGTACGTCGGGCTGATCGCGGTGATCATCCAGGGCGGGTTGATCGGGCGCCTCGTGAAGCGTTTCGGCGAACTCCCGCTCGTGATCTTCGGCGCGCTGTGTTTCGCGATCAGTTTGTTTGCCGTGCCGTTTGTTGGGCCGGCAGCAGGAGGACTGGCTGCGTTGCTCGTGGGCGGCGGTGTGTTTTCGATGGGCAACTCACTCGCTGCACCGGCGCTAAACAGTCTTGCTTCGAAGAGTGCGGATGCAGCGGAACAGGGAGCGGTTTTAGGTGTGACTCAATCCGTGGCTAGTTTAGCGCGCGCCGTTGGTCCATTTCTGGCGGCAATGTTGATCAACAGTTCCATCGCCTATATGGGCGCGGACGGCATCGCGCATCACATGAGCGACTATTCGATCACGATAACGTTCTGGACTGCTTCCGCCATCATGTTTGTCGCCTTCTTCCTGGCCTTTTACTTCAGCGCGCGAATTGCGCAATCGGTCCCTCGGGATTGATCAGGTCCTTCAAGTTTGAATACGGCACCTGCACAAACTGCGGTCCCGCCGCGTATGGTCCAACCTGGTACGCGTCGAAGTTGATCCCCAGGCCTGTCTTGCTGATGTTCCAGCTTTGAAAGTTGTCGGCTTTCGGCGATGCGCCGCTTTCGATCTGCTGGAGAAGCAGGTCCTTCCCCTGTTTCTTCAGGTCGGCAATGCTGTAGGTCGAGAGCGCCTGCAGATATTTCGCACCCGGCTTGAAAAGATCGCTCAGCTTCAACTGTTTCCCATTCTTCAGATCGTAGTTGATCACTTCAGAAAAAGAATTCGGATGGGCCGCGCCCTGGTAGTAACTACCAACGTCAAACTTGATGCTGATCAGATCGTCCTGTGCGAGCACAACCGTGTAACCGATGCTCAAATCACTTCCCATCGATCCTTCGGGCCGCGGCTCTTCGCCTTGATCAAGCGCCATCTCCTTCTTGAATAGCCCAACTTTCGTCGTCACAAAACTGCGCGCCGCCTGGTTGAACTTTTCGAAGTTTGGATTGTTGCCTCCCGTCAGTTGCGGATACTGCGCGGAGATCTCATACATCAACTTCTTGTTCGATTCTTTGATCGGTTTCGAGACCAGTTCGACGTCGCCGGTAAACGCGATCGGCAGTTCATGAAGTGAAAACGCAGTCATCTTGTCGCTGCCTTTTTCACTCGGCGGCTTGGACCAGTTGCCGGCGAGCTTGGTAAGCCCGTCCTTTGCATCAACCTGCCACAGCCCTTTGAACAGACCGGTCTGCTTGCCGCCCTGATCGAATTCTTCGAGGGTGAGGCTGCCGCTTTTATCGACGTTGCCACGCAGGTCGATGCGCTTTCCGATCTTTTCGTAGAAATAGCTGCCTGAGAGTTGATCGCCCGTGCGAATGAGTTTCATCTGCAAGCCGAGCGATGTGCCGATCGAGCCTTTGAAGTATTTCGCCTGTATGACCGGCGTGGCGCCACCCTGCACATGACTCAGGTCCGGAGCGGGGGTGGCCGCAGTCGCGGGCGCGTCAGGTGGCCGTGGGGTTGCCGTCCGGCGGCAGCCAACGGAAACAAGCAGGCTAAGAATACTGAGGTGAATTACGAGGCAAGTGCGCGTTTTCATCGTGCTTATTTTAGCAAACCGCGCTCGGCGATGGCTGCACGCACCTCTGAAAACGTCAGTTCACACAACCTGCCGCCGGTGAAGAGCGGGTCGTTGGTAACATCAAGGAGTGCAAACGGCGGCTTCGGAAAGTTGTCGAGCTCTTCGTCAGTTTCAAAACTGACTTCGGCGAGGACGAGCCCGAAGAGATCGCCGAGAAACATATCGACGGAAAACTTGCGCCCCTCAAACTCGAATGGATAACGATTCTTGCGAATCTCATTCGTGTTGTAGCTTGCAAAGACTTCAGCTTCCAACGCGTTGAGGTAAGTGTTCGTGATGATGGTGCGAGAGAGATCGTCCGGATCCGGCGCAAACTTTTGCGTGAACTTTACTGTCCACTTGTTTGATCGCGGCTCACGCACTTTGCGGATTCGCAGTCGCGTGCCGGTGATGTAGTTGTCGGTGATTTGAAGATGAGGATCTGCGCGCGTCATGCCTTCCGGCAAATCGCGAAGCAAATAACGCCGCTCGCGTTCGACGCGCGCATACCTACTCTCGGGAACGATCGTATTTTGATCGGTGAGCTTGGCAACACCCATCCGTATCTTATCCGTGTTATCCGCGGCTCAGCTTTTGCCGGCCTTCATGTCAGCTAGTCGCTTTTCGAAGTTCGTGGTATCGACCTTGTCCGCCTTCCCACGCTGAATCGCCTGTTCGGCAACGGCAATCGCTTCTTCCTTCTTGCCGGCCTTGTACAAAGCATTCGCCTTCACCGACAGGTTCTGGAACGTCTCCTTCACCTTGATCGACTGCTCTATCCACGCCATGCCCTGCGCATCATCGGCGGCGTTCTGATTGTTAATCAGGTAGTTGCCGGCTTGCATCGGCGTGCGCCAATCATCGGCTTTAGCTTCACCAACAAAGGTCTTCAGCCGGGTCAACGTCGCCGCTGCCACATCCGGCACCTTTACCGTGAACGGTACGCTTACCTTTTCCCAGCGAATGTTGACCTGTGCAGCGTCCTCGGCGACTGGATCGATAGTGAACGCCAGCCATTCCTGACTTTCAGCGACCATCTGTGGTTTTGCTTTAACGCGCAGCGTGTCTTTCGCGGGATCGTAGTTGAAACTGCCCCACTGGTTCGACGTTCCGTTGAATATGATCGTCCATTCCTCCTTGTTCGGAATCGTGTGGAGGCTGTAGCTTCCCGCGGCCAGCTTTTGACCGTTGATCATAACGTCGCTGTTCACTTCAAACATCGTCGCCTCATTGGCGCCGGTGCGCCACATGTGACCGTACGGAACTATCACGGCATCCTTTGGACGCTCGTTTTGATTGTCGAGCGTGGCCTCGCCTTTCACCTTCGCTGTTTGTTCCGGCAAAGGATCGCCCCAGATCTTTCGGCCTTTTACCCCGGGGCGGCTGTAAGTGATCGATATATCGGTTGGACCGATTCTTTGCATGACGCTCGCCTTCTGGCTCGGACGCGGCACAGGAATCTGCGCGACTGCCGAAGCAGCAAAGCACAACGCACATAGCACCGTGAAGAAAACAGAACTTCGTTTCAGGGAACTCATTTGGTCTTTCTCCTCGTGGATGGTTTGCCGTGAATGATACACCACTTCCGTTGAAATTCACGCGCCTCCCTGGAGTGCGGTGACTTGTCACCGCTTTGGTCCCGCCACGGGCGTGCATTTGCGCAGTGGGACCAAAGCGCCGACAAGTCGGCGCACTCCAAGGAGGGGCTAAATTATCCTATAATCCTCCCGACTTTCACTCAAGCCTGCATTTCTTTGGAGGACATTGCATGTTTAGCCGCATCTCTCCCTTGCTACTGCTCGTTCTGTGTTTAATCAGCGCTCCTGCAATCACGCGCGCGCAAAACGGCGCCGGCGGTCAAACTCGACTGCTGCGCACGCCAACCGTCAGTGCCACCCAGGTCGGTTTCGCTTACGCAAATAACATCTGGGTCGCGCCGCGGACCGGCGGCAGTGCGCGCCGTTTGACGAGCTTCCAGGGACAAACCGGGAACCCACAGTTTTCTCCGGACGGTCGATGGATCGCGTTCAGCGGCGAGTATGCAGGCAACTTCGATGTTTACATCGTTTCTTCCGAAGGCGGCGAGCCGAAGCGTCTGACGTGGCATCCCGGCGCCGACATGGTTGAAGGCTGGACACACGATGGCCGATCGATCCTCTTCTCATCAACACGCGCATCGTGGGCGCCAAGCGGCGCGCCGCGATTCTGGACCGTCTCGTCCGAAGGCGGAGTTGAAGAGCCGATGGCACTGCCGCGCGCTTACCAGGGCAAGATCTCGCCTGACGGAACTCGCATCGCCTATCGCATGAACAACTCATGGGACGAAGAACGTCGCAACTATCGCGGCGGACAAAATCGTCCGATCTGGATCGTCGATCTAAAAACTTACGATCTCGTGTCGCCACCCTGGACCGACTCGAAGGACATCGATCCGGTCTGGTCCGGCGATTCAGTCTTCTTCATCTCCGATCGCGACGGCGTAGCGAATGTTTGGGAGTATCAAACGAAAACTAAAAAGCTCGCACAGATGACGAAGTTCACTGACTTCGACGTAAAGGCGCTCGGCTCAGGCGCGGGCGTGATCGTTTTCGAACAGGCCGGCTACGTTCACGAGCTCGATCCGAAGAACGGCAAATCGAAGATCGTCAACATCATCGCCGCCGGTGATTTTCCGTGGATGATGCCAAACTGGGAAGACGTTTCGAATCGCCTCACGAACATGGCGCTTTCGCCGACCGGTAAGCGCGTCGTGGTTGAAGCGCGCGGCGAGATCTTCACTATCCCTGCTGACAAAGGCGACGTTCGCAATCTCACGAATTCCAGCAGTTCCGCCGAACGCGATCCCGCATGGTCGCCTGACGGCAAGTTTGTTTCGTATTTCAGCGACAAGTCGGGCGAGTACAAACTCGTGATCGAAGCGCAGGACGGACTGACCCCGCCGCGCGAAATCACACTCGCGAAACCGACGCGTTACTACACGCCGTCGTGGTCGCCTGATTCAAAGAAGATTCTCTTCACTGACACGAACCTGAAAGTTTGGGTGCTCGATCTCGCCACCGAGCAGGCGAAGATGGTGGGACAGGATCCGTGGATGGTCCCACAGCGCACGTTGAATCCGACGTGGAGCCCTGACTCGAAGTGGGTTGCGTACGCGAGCCGGCTGCGTTCGCTTTATCACGCGATCTTCATCAGCAACGTCGAAACCGGCGAGACGAAACAGGTCACTGACGGGCTTGCAGATGCAGTTTGGCCAACGTGGGACGCGAGCGGGAAGTATCTGTGGTTCCTCGCGTCAACCGATTTTGGTCTGCGTTCGCAATGGCTCGACATGACTTCCTACGATCGCGAAACGACTTTCGGACTTTATCTCGCGGTGCTGAAGAAGAGCGAACCGATTCCATTGCTTCCGGAAAGCGACGAAGATCGTGGTGTCGGAACTGGAACGCGCAGGGTTCAACCGGGCGCGTGCGCCGATGAGGCGCCCGGCGGTGGTGGAGGTGGTGGTGGTGAAGGCGGCGGTGCCGCGGGTGCCACGGGTGGAAACCAACGTGGACAACGCCAGCCTGTCAGTGTGCAGGTCGATTTCGACGGACTACAACAACGGATCATTGCCGTTCCGGGTGTGCCCGCAAGGCAGTACGCAGATCTGCAAGCCGGCGTCGATGGCCAGGTGTTCTACATGGAAGCCGGACGACCCGCTGCCGGAGGTGGTGGACCAGGCGGAGCCGCCGCGGGCAATGAACTGATCCGTTATCGTTTGTGCGATCGACGTGCGGCAACGTTTGTAAACAACATTGCTGCTTACGAGATCAGCGCCGATCGTCGCAAGCTCGTGTATCGCGCTGCGGGTGGCGGCGGCCAGCAAGGTGGTGGTCCAGGTGGCGGCGGTGGTACTCCACCGGCTCCACAGTTGTTTCTCATCGAGTCTGATCGCACTCCGCCGCAACCCGGCGCGGGGCGTTTGAACTTCGCGCTGCGGATGTATCTCGAGCCCAAAGAGGAGTTCAAACAGATCTTCAACGAAGGTTGGCGCAACCAGCGCGACTACCTCTACGTGCAAAACATGCATGGTACCGATTGGCCGAAGATGAAAGAGATGTACGGGCAGTTGCTGCCGTACGCGATGCATCGCGCCGATCTCAATTACCT
>DASUPZ010000510.1:0-11801 GCA_036280855.1 Pyrinomonadaceae bacterium
CGCGTGGCGGACGTCGAGACGGTCTTCGACATTGAGCGGGGAATTTTCAACGACCTGTTCGCAACGGCCACGCCGCTGTTCGTCGAAACCGACGACGCCGGCACTTTCCCGAACCTGAAGCGGGCGGCCTTGCAGCCCTTCCTCGTTAAGAACATCTTCACCGATTTCAAACGCCACGACCTCGGCCCGAACTTCTGGGAGCGAAACTTCGACGGAACATTCCAAAAAGAGTTCCTGACAACGCCGCTCTGGGGCGTTGGCACGACAGCTCCGTACGGCCATGACGGGCGCAGTGTTAACCTGCGCGAAGTGATCAAACGTCATGGCGGCGAGGCGTTGACGGCACGCAACAACTTCGTCAACCTCACCGACGTCAACGAAGATCACGTGCTCAACTTCCTCAACTCGTTAATTCTGTTCCCGCCGGACGACACCGCGTCGAACCTCGACCCGGGCGATCCGAACGCACCCAACTTCCCTCAACTGGGCAAAGGGAGCATCAGGCTGGGAGCCCTCTTCAACAATCCAGCCGATCCTGAATAGGATTGTTTTGCAAGATGGGCCGGTCACTCCGGCCCATCTCTTAACTCGATTTCTCAAATTTCAACGCTATTGAGTTCATACAGTAGCGCAAGCCGGTGGGCCCTGGTCCATCGTTAAAAACGTGGCCCAGGTGTGAACCGCACCGGTGACACTTTACTTCAGTCCGAACCATCCCGGCAGAGCGATCGCTTTCTTCCTCGACATTTTCCTTTTCAACGGGCGCATAGAAGCTGGGCCATCCTGTGCCCGACTCAAACTTTGTCTCCGAACTGAACAACGGCAAACGGCAGGCGGCGCAGTAATACGTGCCCTTCTCATGATTGTCCCAGTATTCGCCAGTGAAGGCGCGTTCAGTTCCCGCCTTTCGCAAGACGCGAAACTGTTCCGCCGAAAGTTCTCGCTGCCACTCCTCGTCCGTTTTCATAATCTTGTCTATCATTTCCCTGCTCCAATAACGCCAAAGGCGTTCGGTAATTTCAGCCCAGTTTGAATTCTATCAATAACGCCGAAGGCGTTCGCTAATTTCAGCCCAGGGTTCGAGCGTTCGCGAGAACCCTGGGAAATAAATCTGCAATCGCGACCAACCCTGAAAGGGTTAGGGCAATTGGCGAACCTTTTCAAGGTTGTGATCTAACCCAAGGTTGTCGCTGCGCTCCAACCCTTGGGCTGAAATTAGCGAACGCCTTCGGCGTAATTGCCTGGACAAACTGGAACACTACTCCTGCTCCCGTTCGATTCTGATTAAAAACAATTGCAACCCAGACTCCAGGGTCCTCGCTCACCCATTATCAACGTTCCTTCGTGCTGGTGAGACGAATGGTTTGCGGTCTGTGAAGTCGCCGCAGATTTCACAGAAGGACTTCGTCTGTAACCGCCGTAATGTTTCACCGGTGACCAGTCAGGACTTACAGGCAACTCCGCCGGATTCAGATTTGCAAACCGGCCTGCGCCATACACAACCTTTCCGCCCACAATCGTCAACACTGATTCGAGGTTCTTGATCTCCGCGTCCGGCACAGAGAAATAATCCGCCGAAAGCACTGCGAGATCGGCAAACTGTCCCGGCGCTATGGCTCCCTTCTTCCCATCTTCAGAGGAGAACCAACTGCTACCGGTCGTGTATAGCCTGAGCGCTTCCCATCGATCAAGACGGTTCGCCTTCGGATAAAGATTCCGCCCGCCGATAGTGTTTCCGGTGATCAGCCAGTAGAGCGCTAAAAAAGGGTTATAACTGCACACGCGTGTGCCGTCCGTGCCGCCCCCGACCGGAACGCCCATCTCGAGCATGCGTCTGATTGGCGGCGTGCGTGCTGCTTGCTGTTCGCCGTAACGATTAATAAAGTGCTCACCTTGAAAGGCCATTCGATTCTGGATCGCAATACCGCCGCCGAGTTTCCTGACCCGTTCGATGTTGCGATCAGAGATCGTTTCGCAATGGTCCAGAAACCAGTGCAAACCGTGAAAGGGCACCTCACGGTTCACTCTTTCGTAGACGTTCAACACGCGCGTGATCGTCTCGTCATACGTGGCATGCATTCGGAACGGCCAACGACTTACGGCGAGGTGGCGGACAACCGCTTCGAGATCTGCTTCCATCACCGCAGGCAGGCCGGGGCGCGGTTGCAGGAAATCTTCGAAGTCCGCCGCCGAATAAACAAGCATTTCTCCGGCGCCGTTGAGCCGTAAAAACTCATCGCCCGCGCCTGCGTTCGTCAACCTGGTCCAATTTTGAAAATCGGCCAGTTCCTGTGTCGGTCTTTGAGTAAACAAGTTATAAGCAAATCGCACTGTCAATTCGCCGCGTTTGTGAAGTTCATTGACGACTGCGTAATCGTCGGGATAACTTTGAAAACCTCCGCCCGCATCTATCACACTCGTGACTCCGAATCGATTCAACTCGCGCATGAATAAACGCGTCGAGTTTAATTGATCCTGATGCGAAAGCTTTGGTCCCTTTGCCAGGGTCGAGTAGAGAATACTTGCGTTCGGTGTGGCCACGAGCAACCCGGTTGGATTGCCGTATCGATCGCGTTCTATCTCGCCGCCGGGCGGGGCCGGTGTATTTTTCGTGTAGCCAACCGCGCGTAAGGCAGCTCTATTCAAGAGGGCGCGATCGTACAGGTGCAGGATAAAAACAGGAGTGTCCGGCGCCGCTGCATTGATCTCGTCGAGCGTGGGCATGCGACGCTCAGCAAACTGAAATTCTGTCCATCCACCAACTACTCGCACCCACTGCGGAGCCGGCGTGCGTAAGGCTTGCTCCTTCAACATTCGCAGCGCATCCGCCAGAGAAGTCACACCATCCCAACGCAATTCGAGGTTGTAGTTGAGGCCGCCGCGGATCGGATGCGTGTGAGAATCGTTAAGACCGGGAATGACGGTGGCGCGTTGCAAGTCGATGACGGTTGTCGACGGCCCACGGAACCTCATTGCCTCACCAGCGGTGCCGGCCATTAGAAAACGACCGCCACGAATTGCTACCGCCGGTACCACCGGTCTTGATCTCTCCAGCGTATGAAAGCGGCCGTTCGTTAAGATCAGGTCAGCAGAGGTTGAATGCAACTGGCCCAGACCGGTCACACTCAGGACACCGCCAACTCCGGCCGCGCCCGCCAGCCTTAGAAAATCTCGACGCGTTTGCAGAAAGCTCATCGTGTCAACCTCCGCGCGAGCGTCTACGGCTTCTGTTTAATCGCTTCCTGCGCTTTCTGAAAACTCTCGATGACCGCACCATAGTTAGGCGCCACGAGCACGTAAAGCTTCGCCAGCTCAGCGGCCTCAGGGCGGTTCCACGTCCGGTGTATTTCACACAGCACCGCATTCGCGGTTGTCGGAACTACGCCCGCTTGTGCAAAGCGCGCGAGAGTAGTTCTGGATACCAGTTCGCTGGGATCGCCGGAAGCATCAGTGACGGCATAGACCTTATAACCTGCGGCCTTTGCGTCGAGCGCAGGAAACATCACACAGACGCTGGTCCAAACTCCCGCCATGATCAGAGTTTTTCTGCCTGTAGCTTTTACCGTGTTGACGAAATCGGGGTTGTCCCAGGCGTTCACCTCTCCTTTGCGTGGCACGAACACCGCGTGGGGCGCAAACTGATGGATTTCCGGCATCAATGGACCGTTTGGCCCATTGGGCTCGGACGCACTCGTAATCACCGGAATCTTTAACAGTGTAGCCAGCTTCGCCAGCATGACTGTGTTCGCTCTCAACTCATGTATGCTGATGTCTTTAACGGTTTGAAAGAGGCCCGCCTGGTGGTCCAACAGCAGGATGACGGTATCCGAAGGATCGATTAATGCCTCTCCTCCGCGCGTGCTCAACACGCTGGATGGCCGCGAGCTTTGTGTCTGAGTCGACTGACCGGTCGTGTTCTGTTGAAACCAGAAAAGAGTCACGACTGACAGGATACCGAGGATTAGCAATACTTTAGTTTTGTTGAACATCATGGTGAGGATTTTGCGCGAACTCGTTTTCTCTCGTAACCCTAAATGGTGCGAGCGGAAACTAACTCGATAGAGGTATGCAGCAGTAAAAAACGAGCCACAGATAACACGGATCAAATCCGCGGATTCAATCCGTGTTATCTGTGGCTCGTTGTTTTTCGGGCAAGCCCGTCGAAGCTATTTGCTGGTTGCTAACTGCAGTTCTTCCTCGTAGGCAATTTCATCGCCGCTACCGGCTGGTCTAATGAAACCACGCTCGATCAAATACTGCACTATCCGTTCTGCGTTCTCCTCCGCTGAACAGTTGACTGTATCCAGCGTGATTTCCGGGTTGGAAGGCGGCTCGTACGGATCGTCGATTCCCGTGAACCCCTTCATCTTACCTTCTCGCGCGAGGGCATACATCCCCTTCGGGTCGCGATCCTCGCAGACTTCCAACGGTGTAGCCACAAAGATTTCGCAAAAACGATCCGCACCGATCATCGTCCTGCATTCATTGCGCGTTGCTCCATACGGACTGATCGCCGCACAGATCACGCCGCCTCCGTGTCGCACCACCTCCGATGCCACGTAACCAATTCGGCGGATGTTGGTCTCGCGATCTTCCTTGCTGAAACCAAGTCCCTTGGAAAGGTGAGTGCGGATTACGTCCCCATCCAGCACCGTGACCTGCCGGCCATGTTCCAGCAGCATAATCGTCAGGATGTCAGCCGTAGTCGACTTGCCCGAACCACTGAGGCCCGTGAACCAAAGACAAAAACCCTGCCGGTGACGCGGCGGATGAGCAGTGCTAAGGATCGCGGCCACCTCCGGACGTGTAAACCACCCAGGCAATGAACGCCCGCGCTGTAGAAAGTCTTCCCTCACCTGCGTGCCGGAGATCGTTGCGGTACGAAGTCCCTGCTTGACGAGCGATGATTCCTCATAGCGTCTCTCGTCAGTGAGGTAGACCATTTCCGAAAAGAACAGCGGCTCCACTCCAAGCTCCGCCGCGTGCTCAGTCATCAATTTCTGCGCGTCGTATGGTCCATAGAACGGCTTGTTATTGGAATCGAGGCCGGGACTCGCGTGGTCCCTGCCGATGATGAAGTAGTTCGCACCGAAATTGCGGCGGATGATGGCGTGCCACATTGCTTCACGTGGACCAGCCATACGCATCGCCAGGGGCAACAGCGCGAGCATCATTGAACGTTTGTCGTAGTATTTCTCGGCAAGCGCTTTGTACGACTGCACTCGCGTGTAGTGATCGATGTCGCCGGCCTTAGTCATACCCACAACCGGGTGAAGCAGAAGAGCGCCGTCGATCTGTTGCATCGCACGCTTCGTCATCTCTTCATGAGCGCGGTGCAACGGATTGCGTGTTTGAAAAGCGACGACTCGTTCATGGCCCAACTCCGTTAACGTTGCTCTCACCTCGGCAGGTGTGAGCCGCAGACGGCGAAAGTCGTAATACTTAGGCAGCCGCAAAACTTTCAGCTCACCCGAAATACAGAGTTCACCCCACCCCTGCATTTCCGCGACGAGTGGATGGCGCAAATCGGTAGTGCCGTAGGCCAATCGCGCTTCCTCTGCACGGTCCCACTCGTAAACTTCCTCGACTCGCATGATCGCCAGCAGATCGTTGTGCTCATCTGCCAAAGCGATCTCGGCGCCCTCGGAGATGTTTGGGTTCGGCGCGACGGGTAAGGTGATGGGGATGGGGAAAAGAGTGCCGTTACTGAGGCGCATGTCGCGAAGCACACTCAGGTAATCTTCCTTACCCATAAACTTTTTGAGCGGTGAAAATGCGCCGCTAGCAAGCAACTCCAGATCGCAAAGATTTCTTTGCGTCAACTGAATACGAGGAAGGAGTGCAGCGCGGCTGATGATGCCTTCGCGTTCAGCGGCAGGGACTACCAGGTCGACCAACTCGCCGCCATACGGTTCTATCAATTTGGAAATTTTCATAGGGGATTCTTCTGATTATTTTCGTAGCCGGTTATTCCCGCAGAAGTTTACCAGCACTTCCAAAAAATGGATGCGTCTTTCTGAAGGATTGGAGCCAGAGACTTTCTGACTTCGAGGATTTGCGAATTAAAACTCTATGACGACGCCGGCCGAGGGTAGGATCGGAAGCACTCGATCGAGTTGTCCGAATACGCGGCCGTCAAACCCAAAGCCGTCAAAACCTGCGTAACGACGATTGTTGCTGTTCGTCACATTTATAACTTCCCCATTGAGCGTCAGTTTCCATTTCTCAAACAGGAAGTCTTTGTTGACTCGGAGGTCGAGCCGGTTGTACGACGGCAATCGCGTGGTATTGCGCACGTTTGTGAGAAAGTAGCCTGCGCCGGCCTGCCTGTAGAAGCCCGGCACCGGCTGGCCGCTTCCGTAGCGCCATTCGCTGCTGAAGTTCCACGTTTCAGTGAAGCGATAACTACCGTAAGCATTCACAGTGTGGCGCTGGTCTGCGTCGCTGACGAATGTCAGACCGGTCTGCTCATCTGTGAGCCTGGTACGGGAATACGCATACGATACCCAGCCTGAAAATTTATTTGCACTCCGGCGTTGCAGCGTCAACTCGATTCCACGCGCATGCCCATGAAGTGAATTCTGGAATGGAAACTCCGTGAAGGTCGGGACATTTCCGAACAGCCGGGGCTCCGAAAGACTGAAGAAGAGCTCCTCGTCTTCACGGTCGTATACTTCAACCAGCAAACGCATCCTTTCGCCGAGGCGCCGTTCAACGCTCGCAGTGTAATTACTCGAGCTTTGCGCGCGTAAGTTCGGATTTCCAAGCCGCCCGAACATCTGTTCAAAGTCCGGGAATTGATTGTATCGCCCGGCCGCTGCCCTGACTTTCCAGTCCTCATCTATGGACCACGAAAACGATCCGCGTGGCGAAAACAGCGTTTCGCCCGTCGCGCTGCTGTGTTCGAGGCGGCCGCCACCAGTGAGGCTCAGGCCAAGTCGTTCGCTGGTCCATGTGTCCTGCGCGTAATAAGACTGTTCCGTGCCTTGTTCATCGAAGCTGCCGCGATCCCGCAGCGCGCCGGAGAAGAAGTCGAAAAACTGGTTGAAGCTATTAACGCTCACCGAGCGGATGTATAGACCTGCCTCGATTCGATGTGCGCGTTTGATTACGTTCAGATCGCTGCGCAACCCGTATTGAGTGCGCTCACCGTCTACGAGTGTGGTGTCGTCGCGGTTTATGTTGTTGAAGTTTGTCCCGATAACAAAGAATCGTGTCTGCAGGAAAAGCTGTGCGTCCGGCGTGTAGTTCCAGTGAGCATTGAAAAGATGGTTTCGAGATTCACCGCGCAGGACGTTGTTTAATCCCAACAGGTTTCGATCGCGATTGCGGTCGAAATCAAACGCTCCGACGATGACCGATGCGCCAACCTGATTCCGGTCCGAGAGATCGAAAAGCACCTTTCCGTGAACATCTGCAAAGTTGAGTATCGGCGGGTTGTTTGTGAACCCCTCCTGATCGTTGATTCGTTTTACGAGATACCCGACGTAGCTCTTGCGTCCGGCAAACAGATAAGACCCGCGGCCGTTCGCAAATGGACCATCCACTACTCCCGATAACCCGCTCAGGCTCGCCGATATGCGTCCGGCAGGCTTTACGCGATTACCATCTCGCGTCTCGATGTCGAGTATCCCTGCACTACGATCGCCGTACCTTGTGGGGAAGGCTCCGGGCATCAACGATAAGCTACCAACTGTGTCGGCGTTGATTACCGACAGCGAGCCGGTATCGGCATATCCGCCCTGCACCGTGTGCACAAAATTCTCTGTCAAAACTCCGTCCAGGTAGAGTCCGATGCGATCGAAGGTTGCACCGCGCACAGAAAACTCGCTGCGAAAGTCGTCGTTGGTTGTCGCACCCGGCAGCGCCTGTGCCGCGCGAACAGGGTCGCCCAGGAGAATGCTGGAGAGCGACTGGAGCTCGCGCTTGTTGAGCGTGTGCTCCGTGGCGACATTGGTTTGCGCAGTCTCATAAGGACCGGCAACGACGGTCACCCTTTCGGTTAGTGCGGCGGCGTCCTCGTTAAGCGCGATTACAACACCGCGATTGTCTCCGTCCTTGAGAGTGATTGTTTTCTTAACGAGCCCGTAGTTTACGGTAGTGATATAGAGATCCAGTTGGCCGGTGGGAAGGTTTTCGAAAGTGAATTCACCCTTCTCGTCGGTGGTAGTCGATTGGTCGCCGCCGGCGATGACGCGCACTTTCGCGATCGCCTCTGAAGTTCGCGCGTCGACTACGCGGCCTTGGAGGGTGACGAGCTTTTGTGGCGCAGTCTGCGCGATGGAGACTGTGAAAAACGCGGTGACGATAACGAGGGAAAATAGAATTCTGTTCATGATGACTCACTTCCTGTGGAGACTTTCAAATCCGACGTGAAAGAGAACGAAACTTGCGCTGGCAGTCTGCGGGAACTTGATTACTTTCTCACTTTTGAAATACGCCGAAGGCGTTCGCTAATTTCAGCCCAGGGTTGAGCGTAGCGAAAACCCTGGGTCACCAAAATGCAGCCTATATTCAACCCTGAAAGGGTTTGCCTTCGATTGAAACCCTTACAGGGTTCAGGTTGTTCTTGCCTATGCGCTGATCCCAAGGTTGTCGCTGCGCTCCAACCATTGGGCTGAAATTAGCGAACGCCTTCGGCGTATTTCAAACTGGACCGTGCGGGAACTTGCTCGAGGAGAGGCGAAATTATTTGACGTTGATGACAACTTTGTTGCTGGGTACACCACGCAACTTCAGGCTTACCAACACCTCACCGGCATTCGCAAGCTCGTTGGGTAATCTGAGATTCACCTGGGTGAATTCGAAGTTGGGTACTTTGCCGACGTACTCGATAGCAAGCGGGAATGGACCATTGCCGGCATATTCTGCCTGCGCGGTGATAACAGAATTGTTTTCGCCGGGCATCAATTCCAGACCAACGACAAACAGGACGATGCGGGTGCGCTGATCGAGGCTGAAGTTCTGGACGTTAAGGAGGTTGAACGGGTCTGCTCTAAACAACACGGAGTCAAGCGCAGCTGCGCGATTCGTGGTCGCTTCGACAAAGATTACAGGAGGCGCTGCGCTGTTTGGCGTGATCGTGAAGTTCGGGAGCGAGATGTTAAAGAAGATGTTCCCGATGGCTTCCACTTTAACGCGGGCTGAGGTAGTCGGCGTGTTTGGAACCGTAACCGTCGCTGTGCCGTTGTTAGGCGTGCTCGCCGCAAGAGTAAACGGAAAAGTGTTTCCCCCATCGGTGGACAGGAGAACACGCACGTTCGCGCAATTGATCGGAAAGCCCGCAGTATTCGCGACGTTCCAGGTGACAGTCTGAGTTGAACCTGCTGTCCAGGTCGTCGAAGAAGCCGGGGCAGTAACAACGAACGGCCCGCTTGATGACCTCACGTTAACTCGCATCGAGTCGGTGTTCACGCCGCCCCCGCCCGCATGGTTGTCACGAACGGTAACGCGAAACGTCATAGTACGAGTTGTCACCGGCAGCGACTCACCGAAAGTTGGAACGCCGGATAAAATATCCGGCAGCCGCGGAAATGTTCGCGCCGGACTTGTCACGGGCGCGAACGAGCGGAAGATGGGGCGACTACCGTCATCTGTGTGGGGCGGGCCTGCGGTTCCTAAATCATACTCTTCCCACGCATAGGTAAGAGCGTCCGCCTCCGGATCACTGGCAGTTGCCGTAAGCGTGAACGGCGTTCGCGACGGAATCGTAAAGTCGGGACCGGCCTCCACTGCCGGGGGATTATTGCCTGTTGGCGTCAGATCCGAGCAGGTGCTGCCGCTGCCGATCGTGGTGTAGTTAACGATCTGTTCGATGCTCGTCGCGTGAAAGTAAGTGTCAACGGAACGCAGGTCTTCGAAAGTGCAAAGAGGTATATAAACTCCGTTGGGTGCGGTTCCACCCCGGTAGCCCATGATCGTCGAGCCGCTTCCCACTTCATACGCAGTCTGAGGAAAACGACTGTTACCACAGTCGTCGGTGGTGCCGTTAAACGTGTGGAGCGCGCCGAACTGATGGCCCATCTCATGCGCGACGTCCCAGATCGCGCTGATCGTCGACGGCTGGATCGAGCGCAGGATGGTGACGCCCTTACCTTTCTGCCCGTTGACACACACGCTTTGAAATTGACCCGCTCCCTGGAACAGGAAAAAGCCCGGCTGAAAAGCATAGACGTGACCATCGAGCACGAATCCAATGTCGTAATTCGACGCTCCGATTCGTTGGTCCAGGGATGATTGGTTCTGAGTTAACATCGAGTTGACGTTGTCGCTCGTGTATGGGTCCGTCGCTGGATTCGTAAAGATGATGGAGGTCTGGTTGTTGACCAGCAACAGCCGGATCGCGAGGTCGCGCTCGTAAATGGCGGCAACGCCATTGATCGTCGTAGTCAACGCCGTCAAAGCGCCGGCGACTGTACCACCGCCATAAGTCTGCGCATACTCACCGGTGGCTGCCACAGCCAGGCGGTAAGTGCGTAGTGTCGCGCCGGTAGCGGCGGGCAGAGCCGCAGCGAGACTGCGCAGGCGTGGTTGGCCCAACGCCTGTCTTGCGTTGGAGAGAAGACAATGAGACGAGCCGGTGTTTCGAGGCGCATTGCGCTGGTCATAGCTGACATACTGTCCCGCACGCCCGCCTTTGGCAGGCTCAATGATGACGGTGCCATGCGCGGAGAGCACGATTGCGTGAAAGCCTGCGGGCGTGACGTCGAAGCGCGTCGTAGCAGTCGGATCGTCGAGACCTTGACCACGATAGGTTTTGATTTCCGGAAACATCGCGGCGAGCCGTGGCTCCATCAGGGGCGATTCCTCGACACGAAACCGTGCAGGTTTTCCATCCGGCATCGGCAACGTCATGACGAACTGGTTTCGTTCCGCCTCTTTACTGAACTCCATCGGGGCATTGCGAAGCAGGTTCCGTTGTGCATTCTCGTTGAGCGTTACCTCGCGGTAGAACGTTGACGCACTTCGTTCCGGTGCAGCGTTGACGTGCAGACGGTGGCCGAACAGACGACTGATGTCCGTCACAATGGCGATGAACAGAAGCAGCATCGCCAGTGAGCAAACGAGTATGAAGCGCGAACGCATATCCTTCATAATTGCTCGAATCTTCTGGAGTCGAACGTGAGAAATTGACGAGGCGGGTTTACTCTACGCTACTTTTTCTTAAAAGGCCACGGTTTGTGTTAAGCAGACTTGGATAGCCTTGCCTGCGTTTTTGCTTGCAGGGAAAGTTCTTTCTGGCAGAAGAGCCTCTCGGCTGTCACATCCCGGCCGGTGCAATACTCCACAAGCTTGTCTGACTCAACGATCGGACGCGACTCAGCCGTATATTTGATCGACGTGAGAAAAGTTAACCAGGGCTCCTGCCCCATCGCGTACACATAAACTTCTTTGGGTTTAAGCCGGTCTACTATGTCTTTCGCTTTCTCAAAATTGGACCCATCGAACCTCCTCGACTGGTCCATCTTCCTTGTCAATGGCTTGGTCAGCAATGGCCCATATAACCAGCTCATCGGCGCACCGTCACACTCCATGCCGATAAACAGAACGTCGATATCACCGGTCGACTCGTGTATGCGCTCGTAAAGTTTAGGCTCGATGTTGTTTGAGTCGGCAGCGCACAGTATCGAACGGCCCTTCAGATTTATGAGGTAGGCCATCTTGGTTCTGATATTCAGGTCTGCGTGCTCGCCAAGGAATGGCAACCCCATGATCGCCCCGCCCTCGATCTCCAAAGGATCGAGCTCATCGATTTCTGTAACGTTCCTGAAGCCGATGCTCTGCAGGATCAACTTCAGCGA
>DASUPZ010000511.1:0-12270 GCA_036280855.1 Pyrinomonadaceae bacterium
TACCCGATCACGCCTGATCGAATGCAAAGCGGCGTCAGGCCGCCGCACTCCAAGGAGACGCCCTACTACTGAAAGCTCTTCAGCGCCTCAGCTTCGTTATCGTAAGAATCGAAAACCGTAACCAGTTTTGTGATTACCAGCAGGTTTTGAACTCGCTCGGTCAGGTTCAGCAACTTGAGCTGGCCACCCTGGCGGCTGACAGTTGTGTAGTTGGCAATCAACTCGCCGATGCCGGTCGAGTCGATATACTTGACGCCTGCAAGGTTGAGCAGGATCCTGGTCTTGCCCTCGTCAACCAGTTTCCGGATGCCGTCGCGCAGGGCAATAGCACCTTCGCCGATCCGCACTTGACCACTCAGATCGAGAATGGTTACGTCTCCAGCCGGCCGTGGTTTCACATCGAGATCAGCCATTACTTTCTCCGATCAAACTAGCGAGCTCCCAAACATCTATTTGAAACTGTTGAGCGCGTCGGATTCATTTTCGTAAACGTCGAACACGGTCAGAAGCTTCGTTATGGTCAGCAGATCCTGAAGTTTTTGCGTGAGGTTGAGCAGCTTGAGCTGGCCTCCCTCTTTACCAATCGCGGTGTAACTCGAGACTAGCTCGCCGATGCCGCTGGAGTCGATGTAGCCGACACCCGCAAGGTTCAACAGGATGCGCTTCTTGCCTTCTTCGAGAAGCCGGCGTATAGCAGTGCGCAACGCCACACTTCCCTCGCCGATGGTTATCTTCCCGCTCATGTCCAGGACGGTTACATCTCCGGCCTGACGTTCGTTGATATTCAACTCAGCCATTTTAAGAAATCTCCTTTATGCAATTGCGATTAACGTCGCTTGAGCATGCGCACCGTTGTACCCCCGCCCGGTCTAATCGACCAATCGACTTCGTCCATAAAACTGCGCATGAAAAAGATGCCACGGCCCGAGGTTTTTAAGATGTTCTCTTGTGCAGTTGGATCTGGGACTTCTTCCGGGTTGAATCCTGGCCCCTGGTCGTGCACGCTGATTTCAACCGCGTCAGGCGAGCTCTTCAATGTGATCTCTACAAGCTTGTCCTCATCCTGACGATTGCCGTGAAGCACGGCGTTGGTGACAGCCTCGCGCACGGCCATGTCGATACCAAACGCAGCGTCATCACTGACCCCTGAACGGCCTACAAAGTCGGCAACCGCGGCGGCCGCGGTGGCAACCGTATCGATGCGGCTGGGCAAACTTAACTCGGTCGTCTCTCCGGTCACAGCTCGTATGCATGACCTCTCCGAAAGCCACTGCGCGAGGAGTCTGGCTGCTTTCTTTTACTTATCAGGAGTTTGAGGGTTTAACATGCGGGATATGTGCGTGTCAAGAATGGGTCTTGTACAACCTATTCACGTTAAAGCACAAACCCGAGGCTCTTCAAAGTACGATCGAGGTCGTCAAGGTTGAGTGGTTTGGCGAGATACTTGTTACATCCGGTTTGCAGTGCCGCTTCTTCCATCCCGTAAACGTCGTATGCAGTGATAGCAACGATCGGGATTTGGTCTCCATCACCTTCGAGTTCGCGAAGATTTTTGACGGCTTCCAGGCCATCCAAAACCGGCATGTTCAGATCGATAACGATCAGGCTTGGCTTGTACCGGCGGGCTATCTCTAGCGCCTGCTGCCCGTCTTCGGCCTCAAACACGGTATACCCTTTTATTTCGAACGCGCGCTTGAGCATAATGCGCGTGTCCTGCGAGTCTTCCGCGACCAGCACCGTAGGATAAAGTATTGCCGATATAGCTCTAGCTTCCGTATGGGCAACGGTCATTGTTTATGATTCAACTCTCTGGGGGAAAGCCAATCGGAGGGGGATGTGTTAACTGGCCGACATAATCTAGCATATAGCCAGCTGAAATGTCCCTTTGCGCACACACACGCAACAATTTATGCGAATAAAGCCTGCCACATTGATCACCGGTAATTTGCGGCTACCCGGTGATAAGTCGATCTCACACCGGGCGGCCCTTATTGCCGCACTCGCGTCGAGTAGTTCCGAGATCTCCAACTTTTCAACCGCGCGCGATTGCGCCTCAACCATCTCCTGCCTCCAGGCTCTCGGGGTTTCGATCGAGAACCGAAACGGAAAACTCCTGTTTGCAGGTAATCAAAAACTCATGAACCCGTCCGCGCCGCTGGACTGCGGCAACAGCGGTTCGACGCTGCGAATGCTCGCGGGAGTTGTCGCTGGACACGATCTCACCGCGACGTTTGTCGGAGATGAATCGTTGAGTTCGCGGCCGATGCGCAGGATCATCGAACCGCTCGAATTGATGGGAGCAACGATCGAAGCGACCGACGGCAAAGCGCCAATTACGATCCATGGGACTGCTCAACCGGTTCCAATCTCTTACAAACTGCCGGTCGCAAGCGCACAGGTTAAATCGGCAATCCTCTTTGCCGCACTCAATGCACACGGCCGCACCACCGTCATTGAAACTTCGATGACGCGCGATCACACGGAACGATTGTTCAACGGTTTTGGTGTTCCGGTGACGACAAATCACGATTTATCAGTCACGCTCGACGGTCCGGCACGATTCGAAGGGGGCGCGATCACGATCCCTGGCGACATCTCGTCGGCCGCATACTTCATCGCCGCCGCGATGCTGTTGCCTGATTCGAAACTGACGATCGAAGGCGTGGGCTTGAATCCAACGCGGGCGGCGTTTCTGGGGGTGCTGAGTTCGTGGGGCGCTCAGATTTCGGCCACCGGTTTAAAGTTGGACCGAAACGAAAACTTCGGAACGGTCGACGTGCGTGGCGGCCTCAGGCAAACCGCCGGCGACGACAAACGAACGTTGACTCGGTCGATGATCCCATTATTGATCGACGAGCTTCCGTTGCTGGCAGTCGTTGGTTCGCAAATCGAAGGTGGTATCAGCATCCGAGATGCGGGTGAGTTGCGACTAAAAGAGAGCGATCGACTTGCAGCCACCGCTCAGAACCTGCGCGCAATGGGCGCGGACGTTGAAGAGTTTGAAGACGGACTGGCAGTTTCCGGACCGACTCGACTGCACGGCGCCGTGATCGAATCTTTCGGCGATCACCGGATCGCGATGGCTTTCTCAGTCGCTGCGTTGCTCGCCGAAGGCAAAACCGAGATCAACGGCGCGGAATGTGTGGCGGTCTCGTTTCCTGAGTTCTATGGACTGCTCGAATCGGTGACGGTTAGATGAAACATCCAATCGTGATCACCGGTTTTATGGGTTGTGGCAAGTCGAAGGTCGCGCGTGAACTTGCGCGCCAACTCAACGTCCTGTTCGTAGATCTCGACGAGAAGATCACACTGCGCGAAGGACGCTCGCCTGCGCAACTGATCGTCGAAGAGGGCGAGCCTGCGTTTCGCGCTATCGAGTCGAACACCCTCCGCGAAGTCTTAGAAACAAAAACAGCCGGCGTGATCGCACTCGGAGGCGGTGCTTGGATCGAAGAAACAAACCGCGCGACTATCGATCAGTACGGTTGTACAAGCGTGTGGCTGGATGCGCCGTTCGAAATCTGCTGGTCCAGGATCGAAACGTCCGCCGAAGATCGTCCGCTCGGCAGGACGAGAAGCCAGGCACTTAAGCTCTACGAGCGTCGTCGGCCCATCTATCAGCTTGCACGGATCCACGTCGAGGTGCATGACGAAACCGTCGACACGCTAGCCACACGTCTCTTGACAGGATTACAGGATTGACAAGATTTACATGATCTTGTCAATCCTGAGAAATCATGTAAATCATGTCTAAAACTTATATTTCAACGCAAACTGCATCTGCCTCGACGAACCCGAATCTCCCGTCGCAAATCTCGTATTCGTGATCTGCCCAAAGTTTGCCGTCCCAACCACGCGTCCCGGCTGACCAAAGTTCGCGTGATTGAACAAGTCAAACACTTCCCACCTGAACTCAATCAACTGTGTTTCAGTCAACTTCGTTCGCTTAATCACCGAGAAGTCAGTGTTGTTGAATCCTGGTCCAATCACTACATTGCGACCGAGATTTCCGAAGCGCCCCACCGGCACGACAAACGGCGAAGTATCAAACCAGCGGTTCGGTGTTCCGAGAATCTCGATTGGGCCAGTCACATCAGGTCGAACGGTGTTGTTCGTGCCCGTGAACGCCGCGTTATTCACCACTATGTTGACGGGATTGCCGCTCTGCAACTGCACAATCGTCGATAGTTGCCAGCCCTCGACTAAGGCATTGCCGCGGAAGGGCAGTTCGTAAAGGCCGCTGATCACGAAGCGATGCCGCGCGTCGTAATCAGAAAGGCCGCGACTGCCGCGCAGGTTGTAACTGTCCTGAATAACCACGCCCTGACTATTCAGCGAGTTGTAGTCGATCGACTTCGAGAACGTGTACGAAGCGTTGAACTGCAAACCGCGCGACAGACGTTTATTGGCCGTCAGCCAGAGCGCGTTGTAGCTCGAGTTTCCGCCGCTCTCAATCTGCACGATGTTGTTCAGCGTAGCGCCCGCACGAATCGGACTCGACAGCGAGACAGACGGAAACGGTCGCACGCCGTTGATCGGTTGATTGATATTTCGCGAGATGCGCAGGTGAGTTCCCTTTGTGCCGAAGTAACCGATCGTCACAGCGAGATCCCGGCCCAGCTCACGTTGAATATTCAGGTTCCACGACTGCGTGTAAGCGTTGTCGAAGTCGTGAACGACGTTGCTCGGCGCGAGACCGGCAAGTCCCGCAGTTTCCTCCGCGTCGTCGAAGTGAATAAGACCGGTAAACGTCAACGGTCGCGCCAGCAGTGGATTCGACGTCAACGGCGTGACGACATTCGTCACGGGCTGATCCGTGAGAATCGCGTAGGCCGCGCGTATCGAGGTCTTGCCGTCGTTGAACGGATCCCACGCGATCCCAACGCGCGGTTGGAAGTTCTTGTTGTTCTCTTCGTAGACGTCGTCGATTCCTGAGCCGACCTGGACGAGTGAACTCGTTGCGGGATCGAAGACGACAAAACGATTGAAGCGCTCTGTCGGCGTCATGTTCCAGTCGTAACGCAAGCCTAACTCGAGCGTCAGGTTCGGACGCACCTTGTAGTTGTCCTGCACGTAAAATCCGAGCGCATTCTGAATGATCGCGCTGGAACGATCGCCGAGGGTGACGCTGAAAGCGTTAGCGTTACCGTTGATAAAACTGTTGACGTTCGGGAAAGTGAAGGTGCCCGTGTCGAGCGTGAAGTTGTTGTTGTAGAAACGTCGTGCTTCACCGCCGAATTTGAACGAGTGGTTCCCGCGCAGGTAATTGAGCGTATCGGAAACGACGAGCGTCGTGTCGGCACGGCCCTGCGGGAAACCTGCTGGACCACCGATGTTGAAGTTGAAACCGGTGATGCTGATCTGCGGCAGGCCGATGTCCTGGTCGATGCCGTTCTCGATCCCGAAATCACGCGGATTCACCTGCAAATTCGGCGTGAAGGTGATGTTGATGCGATTGAATCCGAAGCGAGCTTCGTTGGTCAGGTTTGGACCAAAGATGTGCGTTTCGTTCAACGTGAAGATCTGCCGGCGTGATTGGCGCGTGTCACCAAAACCGGGAAGCGTGTTGCCTTGAAGATTCGGCTCGCCGCGTCGATCGCGCTGGAACGCGTAGTAGCCGTGCAGTCGATCTTTCGCGCTGAACTCATGACTCACGTCGCCCGTCCATTGATCGATATCGACTGGCGCCGTGCCCGATCCTGCAAATCGCCCCACCGGAACGCCGTTAACGATGTCGACGCTGGTGGGACGCGGAATCAACGGCAACAGGAGGGCCACGGTTGGATCGCTGACAAGCGCACGTTGTGCGTCAGTCAACACATTGCTGTTGAGCGTCAGCCCCTGGCGTTGTCGCAGTCCTTCATAACTGAAGAAAAAGAAAGTCTTGTTTTTGCCTTTGTAACTGAACACTGGACCACCTTCGCCGAAGCGAGGCAGGTTGATTGGACCGCCGAGGTTGAGACCGAATTGATTACGCTTGAACGGCGGCTTGCGCGCGTCGAAGAAGTTGCGCGCGTCGAGCGCTTCGTTTCGCAGGAACTCGAAGAACTCGCCGTGATACTCGTTGGTGCCGGAGCGAGTTGCGATGTTCACGATCGCGCCGGAGTTGCGACCGTATTCGGCGCTGAACGTTGAATTGTCTACTTTGAATTCCTGGACGGTATTGATCGAAGGCTGAAATGTGATCTGGTTCTGGACCATGTCGTTGAGATTGACGCCGTTGATCATGAAATTAACGGTGTCTTCACGACTGCCCGCGGTATTGAACGCGAACGATCCCTGGCCGCGCAGCGGCGCCGTCAGAAACCCGTTTTGGGGCGGCGTCACAGAGCCCGGGATCAAGAGTCCGAGATCGACGAAGTGACGGCCGTTGAGTGGGATTTCCTGGACGGTGCGCTGGTTGATGACTGTGCCGACGGAGGTCGTGGTAGTTTCGATCACCGGCACGTCCGAAGAGACCAGGACCTGTTCGGTGAGGGCGCCAATTTCCATTTGAAAGTTTTGGACCACGGTTCGGGCGACCTCGATCGTCACCTGGTCGGCGACCTGCGTCTTGAAGCCGGTGATCCGCACCTCGACGGTGTAGAGGCCGACCGGTAAAGCTGCGAACTGATAGTTTCCGTCGTTGTCGGTTTGGCTGGTGCGTTCGGCAGCGGTGTTTCTGTTTCTCGCTAAGACCGTCGCGTTTGGAAGGACGGCTCCTTTCGCGTCGGTGACGGTGCCCTGAAGAGTTGCGGTTGATTGGGCCAATGCTGGGGGAGTCGCAAGCAGAGCGGCTACCAGCATCAAGACCGGGAAGAGCAATGCGTCTCGTTTGCCTGGCATAAAACCTCCTGACATTGCTGGGCTGGTGTTAAAGGGAGGAGATAAAAGGATTGAGGCAATGAGGATGCCGTAGACCCCGATCGCGTCGAGTGAGATTTCCTTAAGAAAACACGACGCGACCGGAGTCCACGATCCAAAAACAACAAGGCTAATCCGAAATCCGCGAATTCAGCCTTTTTAGCATTTGAGTTCCGCGTTCAGAGTTCAGCGTTCAGAGTTCAAGCTTTAGCTTGTGTGTGCTGAGAGCCGCAGCCTAAAGGCTGAACTCTGAACGCTAAACGCGGAACTCTGAACGCGGAACCTTCTAACGCAAATACTCGCGCAACATGTCGTACATCTGGTCGAACGATTCCGCACAAAACAGCATCGACTGGTAGTGCGTTGGATCGTAGACGTGGTTTGCCGCGGCTTCGAGATCGAGTGGCCGCAACTCGGCTTTGTGCATCTCAGCCAGCTCTCCGGCAGACGACAACAAGCCAGTTCCGTACGCCTTCACTTTGCCGTCTTCACGCAACACACCAAACTCAATCGTGAACCAGTAAACACGCGCAAGGCGATCGAGTTCGTTCGTGTCGTGTGTGCGTCGCACGGCTTCGCCAAACAGTCGATTCAGCTCCGCGAAACGCGGGCTCGCGAGCGTAATGGCGTGGCCGATGATCTCGTGGGCCACGTCGGGCTCAGGTGTGTAGAGCGGCGTGGAGTGATGGCGAATGTACTGCGTCGAAAGAAAAACGCCGCGCGCGAGTGATTCGAGAAAGACGCGTGGCTCGACGAGTCCTGCAACAGGTTCGAGTCTGAAGCCGCTGAGCGCTTCTACCTTGCGGCTGACTTCGTCGAGTTGGGGAATGCGATCCGTGCCGAAATCGAGACGCTCGACGCATTCGAGAAACTCAGAGCAGGCATGTTCGCGATGCGCCGGGCCGAGTGCTTGCCAGATCGTTTTCCAAACGCCGTGTTCGAGCTCTGTATATGGCGCGGTGGGAATGGGTGAGCCGGAACGATAGGTCATGGCAATCTCGGCGATGGAATTGCGTCGCGCGCGATATTCCTGATCCCGGAACCCGGGATGATCCGGGTCGAGCTTCACGAGCGCGTTGCGATCCCAGCCGTTGGTGGGGTCTTCGGCAATAACCATGCGCATATCGACATGGTCGAGTAATGGGGTTTGGGGTTCGGTTTGTGTAATCACTTTTGTTGACCTCGCGGATTTAAACAAAAACGGCCACCAATCCTCCTGGGATTGATGGCCGGTTTTGGAAACTTGTCTTAGGTGCTACATCGTCAACGCACGCTGACAGCCCATCGCCTGACCGTCCCTCCCATAGGAGAGCGGGCAGTAATAGTAATAATAGCGATAGAGGCTCAGGCTCATGACTCCGAGAGAGGATACGCACGGACCCAACGATCCGTCAAGCTTTCCCCGTAAATCCGAGCCACGGATGACACGGATTTTAAAATCGGATTTTATATCCGTGTCATCTGTGTTCACTGCAGTTTTAGCGTTTGGCGCGAGTTGAAGAATTCAGCCCACGCGTCGCCATTCTCCTCCAGCAACTCCGGAACATTCACAATCGTGAAATCGCTGATCTTCACACCTCCCGAGATTTGCTCCCACGTCAACGGCATCGACACCGTCGCCTTCGGCTTTGCACGCGCGGTAAACGCCGACGCCAAACTCTTTCCTCGCGCGTTCTGCATCCAGTCGACATAGACTTGCGTGCTCTTGCGTTTCGCAATCGTCCTCTCAACCGTCGCGATTCGCGGCGCGCGTCCCGCAACTTCACTCGCAAATAGTCGCGCAAACTCCGACACCTTGTCGTACTCGTTCGCCGGCTTCAGCGGTACATAAATATGAATCCCCGACGAACCCGACGTTTTCGGAAACGCCTGCAACCCGATCTCATCCGCCACCTCTTTCACAAGCAGCGCCACCTGCAAAACGTTTTCCCACGGCGCAGTCTTCGGATCCAGATCGATCGCGATCCAGTCAGGCTTGTCGAGCTTCTTCACTGTCGAATGCCACGGATGCTGTTCGATCGTCCCGAGCGTGACGAAGTGGACCAACGACGCGACCGTGGTGAACACGCCGTAATCGAGCTCGCGTCCTTCCTGGTTTACGAGGTGCGCAGTTTTGATGAACTCAGGCGCAGTGTCGAGGTCCTGCTGGAAAAACATCGGCGCCTTGATTCCGCGCGGCCATCGCTGAAGAATCGCCGGACGATCGCGCAGGTACGGCATGATGTAATCCGCGACTTTCAAATAGTAGCTGAGTAGATCAAACTTAGTGAGCTTTTCGTCAGGCCAGTAAATTCGATCGAGACTCGTTACCGAAACCTGCTCGCGCCCGATCTTCAACTGAAGATCGCCTTTCGGGCGTTCGAGGCTCAGAAACTCCTCGACGGTGAGAACAGTTCCACCTTTTGGTTTTTGTCGTTTTACCGCCATCAGATCCTAGCTCTGATACCCGTCCGGATGCGCCTGCATCCAACGCCACGCCGACTCAATGATCATCCCCAAATCCTGAAATTGCGGCTGCCAGCCGAGATCCTTCTTGATCTTGTCGGAACTTGCAATCAGCACTGCGGGATCGCCGGGCCTGCGTGGTCCCGTGCGAACAGGAATGTCTTTCCCCGTGACGCGACGCGCCGTATCGATCACGTCGCGCACGCTATAACCGTCACCGCCGCAGCCGAGGTTGTAAATGCCGCTCCGTTCCGACAACACGTCGAGCGCGAGAATATGTGCGCGCGCCAGATCGATCACGTGAATGTAATCGCGAATACACGTGCCGTCGGGAGTCGGATAATCTTCGCCGTAGATCTCGACGTGCGAACGTTTACTGGTAGCGGCCTGCAAAGTGATCGGGATGATGTGAGTTTCCGGATCGTGATCTTCACCGCACTTCTCGGTTGCACCGGCGGCGTTGAAGTATCTCAGCGAGGCGTACCTGAGCTTATGCGCGCGTTCGTACCAGTGCATCGCGCGTTCGAAGGCAAGCTTGGTTTCACCGTAAGTATTCGTGGGATTGTTAGGAGCGGTTTCGTAGATCGGTTGCGATTCAGGCTCGCCGTACGTCGCAGCGGTTGAGGAAAAAACGATCTTGCTGATGCCGCAGTCGCGCATGGCATCGAGCAGGACGAGACCGGCGACGACGTTGTTGTGATAATACTTCCCGGGCGCCTCGACCGACTCGCCTACGAGTGACGACGCAGCCATGTGAATGACTGCTTCGATGCGATGCTCATTTAGCGTTTGGTGAAGCTTATCGGCGTCGAGCAGATCCCCTTCGACAAACTTTGCGCCTTCGACGACCGCTCCACGATGCCCCTTGATCAGGTTGTCGTAAACAACAACCTCATGACCATCACTTACCAACTGCTCGGTGACAACACTGCCAATGTAGCCGGCGCCTCCGGTTACAAACACACGCATACGACAGCCCCCTTGAACGATGTAATTTGTTAAAACCTGAAATCGTGTTGTCAGGTGGTAACGACGTTCGGCTGAGGGATTGCCGCGTCTGCCTGAAGAGATTCTGCCGGCACCCAAAAAAGAATACGACCACAGTTATCGCAGGTAATAATCTCCTCGCCACGCCGGATCTCGGACATCACCTGGGGTCGAAGCGACATGAAACACGCGGTGCACGAACGGTTGCGCGCTTCGGCAACTGCGATACCGTCGCGAATCCGTGCTCGAATCCTCGAGTAAAGACTGCTCATCGGTTTTGGCAGGTTTGCGAACACTTCTTCTCGCTCTTTGCGAGCGACTGCCAATCGTTCGTCGATCGTCCCCGTTTCATCGTCGAACGCTTTGAGCCGGGCTTCGCGGTCAGAGTTCAAGCTCGCAATCTCCGCGGCACGTTCGTTCAAAGCTGCTTCGGCTTGTTCGAGGATTTCGAGTTGCTCGAGGATCTGCGTTTCCAGTGCCGAAATCTGTTTCCTTGCTGCGTCAGCTTCGCGGATGGCGGCAGTGTACTCATCCTGCTTCTTTGACGACATCAGGTTTCGTTCTGCTCGTTCGGCACGACCTCTCTGGTCGACGACTTCGTTTTCGAGGCGGGCGCGTATTTGTTTGGCTTCGTCGCGCCGATTTTCAAGCGCCCTAATTTCAAAGGCGCGCTGATCGAACTCTCTTTCGATCTCGGCGCGCCTTTCTGGAATCGCTTTTTGGTCTGTTTCTAGTTTTCGTATAGTCGTATCAAGATTCTGTAAAGCAATTAACTTCTGTAATTCCGCTCTCATTGCGCGTGATCATCACATAACCGAGAGGTTTCACGCAAGTATAGCGACGGATAACACAGATAAATCCGTGTTATCCGTGGCTGTTGTATTTAGATAGGGCGCTGGGTTGAACGGATTCGCGGGCGCGGCGTTATGCGCATGCGCGGGAGATTGATGTTGATCGAAGGAATCCCCGGGATCTCGATTTGCGGTAGTTCGAAATAGATATCCGGAATGTTAACTCTCGGGATCACGATCCGCCGCCCAACCTGCGGCTCTCCGAGTGTGCCCGAGAAACCAGCGCCTTCCTTCGGCGTCACACGGATCGTCTGTTGCGACTTGTTGCGAATCACCGTGAGCGTCACCTCGCCTTCCTTCTTGCGACTGATCGTACGCGAGATGTCGCCTGGTGAATCGACTGCTTCGCCGTCCACTGCCGTGATCACGTCGCCCGCTCTCACACCGGCCTTCGCTGCTGGACCATCGTCTGTAACCGCAGTGACGAGGACGCCTTTGCCGCCAGTGACGCCAAAGTAATCGGCAAGCTGTTTCGTCAACTGCATCGTGCTCACACCGATGAGGCGACCGTGTGGAAAAATAAACTCGAAACCGTTGTCGCGAAAATCTCCCTCGATCGCCGGGCCTTCCCACTTAAAGACCTTCGGATCGGTACCTTTAAATGTCCACGCCCGCGGCTCGCCCGACATCAGATCACGCACCAGGCTCGAGTTGTTTCGCTTGCCGATCGTTGCCGTGACTTCCTGTTCCGCACCGCCACGACTCACAGTGACTCGCACGTTATGGTCGGGTGCCATTTCGGAAATGAGTCGATTCAGTTTGCGAACGCTGTTTACGTTCTCTCCGTCGATTCGCAGGATGACGTCATCTTTTCGGATGCCGGCTTTTTCGGCGGGACTGTCTTTAACGACCTGCGTCACGCCGACGCCGCGCACCTGGTTCATGCGATATTTGCCGACGTTATCGTTGTTGATGTTTTCGGCGTAAACGCCGAGATAACCACCACCGTCGACGAAGAGGGAAAAGTTGTGCTCGAAAGGTTCGACGTCAGCCGGGGGTGACGGAGGGGCCGGCGCCGGTGCAGGCTGCTGGGCGATTGCGATACCCGCAGCCAAAATGATAGCGGCCAAAAGACCGATCAAATACTTTGCTTTCATGCAGAATTCCTCCGGAAGAGTTTGCGCTTTACACGCCCGCCTGGAGG
>DASUPZ010000512.1:0-9745 GCA_036280855.1 Pyrinomonadaceae bacterium
ACGATCGGCTCGCCCGCATGAATGCTCAGATTTTCGAAGGGCACAGCCTGAAGATGAGCAACCTGAAGCGCGCGCAGTGTCTCCGCAGTGGGTTCGCGCGAACCGTTGTAATTAATGCGTTGCAAGTAAGCTTCGATATTCATAGTCAGAAGCCTAACACACCTGTGTTTTATAGGTCGTATACGTCCTATAAGACCTATTCCGGCCGACACTTTGACACTCTAGGCATCGCTATGTATTATGCCTACCGTTTCTAGGTATCGACAGATTTCAGAGGAGTCGGGACGTGGCAAAAGACAAAGCAGACCTGCTACAGGGAACACTCGATATGCTCATCCTCAAGTCGCTCTCCCTCGGAGAGTTGCACGGCTACGGCATCATTCAACGCATTCGCCAGCTCTCAGACGAGATGCTCAACGTCGAGCAGGGCTCGCTCTACCCCGCGCTCTATCGTATCGAGCAAAAAGGCTGGGTCTCTGCTCGTTGGGACGTACACGACACCGGCCGTGAGGCAAAGTTTTACAAATTGACGCGGTTGGGACGGAAACAACTGGAAACACAGGAAGCCAGTTGGGATCGACTCGTGCTCGCGATCGCTAAGGTCCGGCAGGCCACGTAAAGCCCCGAAAGATTTACAAAGAAGGTGTAAGAGAAATGAAGTGGTTCAGAATACTTCGCGATCGGCTGCGTGCGACGAGACAGCGTGAAGACGTTATCAACGACATCGATCGCGAGATGCGCGCTCATCTTGAGTTACAGGTCGAGGCCAACATCCGGGCGGGAATGTCGCCCGCGGAAGCACGCGAAAAGGCGATGCAGAGTTTCGGAAACGTAAACCGCGCTGTCGATGCAGCATACGACGTCAAAGGCGGCGGCTTGTTTGAGACGCTTGCGCAGGACATTCGCTACGGCTTGCGCATGCTCGCCAAGCACAAAGCTTTTACTTCGATTGCAGTAATCACGCTCGGGCTTGGCATCGGCGCGAATACGGCGATCTTCTCAGTCGTTAACGAACTGCTTCTTCGTCCCCTTCCCTATCGCGACGCAGAACGCATCGTGATGTTGTGGGAAGTTTCACCCGCAGGACGGCGCCAGAACACCACCTCGCGAACAAACTTTCGTGCCTGGCGAGATCAAAGCACCAGCTACGAGCACATGGCTGCCTTCTCGGACCAGCGTTTGAATCTGACCGGCGACGGAGATCCGGAAGAGCTTTCCGTTCAACTCGCGACTCCTGAAATCTTTAAGGCGCTCGGTGTCGATCCGATTCTGGGTCGCACATTGTTGCCTGAAGATGCGGAAGAGGGAAAACCGCCGGTCGCGGTGCTCGGTTACGGATTATGGCAACGGCGTTTTGGCGGTCAGGCCGGAGTGATTGGACAGCCCATAACGCTCAATAGTGTTAAGTTCACAGTCGTCGGCGTGATGCCGCAAAGTTTTCAATTCCACATCAAAAATCGATCCGGCACAGGCCGGCCGGCCGAACTCTGGACTGTGCTACCGATGACGATGGCAACTACCGCGAACCAGCGCGGTCGATTTCTATCGGTTGTAGCACGGCTAAAACCGGGCGTGACTGTGGACCAGGCGACGGCGGAGTTGAAGACGATCGAAGCACGGTTGGGGGAAGAAGCACCGCAGTACAACAAAAACTTCAGTGCCGAGGTTTTGCCGCTGCGCGAACAGTTCTTCGGCAACGTTCGACGTCCGCTCTGGCTGATGCTGGGTGCAGTTGGTTTCGTGTTGCTGATCGCATGTGCAAACGTCGCCAACCTGCTGCTCTCGCTCGCAACCACGCGCGAAAAAGAGATTGCAGTTCGCTCGGCACTCGGCGCGCGGCGTTCGCGCATCGTGAGACAACTGCTGACTGAAAGCCTGCTTCTGGCGTTGTTCGGAAGCGTGCTCGGACTCGGAATCGCGTGGTTGGGGATCAAAGCACTCGTGCTGATCAGCCCCCGAGATCTCGTCAGCCTGCAAACCGTCGGGTTGAATGTTACCGTCCTGCTCTGGACGCTCGGCGTCTCCGTGTTCACCGGAATCATTTTTGGACTCGCGCCGGCGCTGCACATCTCGCGGCTGAATCTCAACGACTCGCTCAAAGAAGGTGGCAAGTCGGAGTCGGGCCAGGCGAGCGGCAGCCGTCGCTTGCGCAACGCGCTCGTCGTGTCAGAGATCGCCCTTGCGGTTGTGCTACTCGCGAGCGCCGGTTTGTTGATTAGAAGTTTCATACGTCTTCAGCAAGTGGACCGTGGTTTCAATACGGAAAACATTCTGACGATGGTGGTGCGCTTACCCGACGCGAAGTATCCCGAGGACGCGCAAGCAGTTTCCTTCTTCAATCAGGCACTCGAGCGCGTGCGGCAACTGCCAAACGTACGCTCAGCCGGAATGATTAACTTTCTGCCGCTGTACGGCGGCCTCGGTTCCAACACTGCATTCAAGATCGAAGGCCGTCCCGAGCCCCCTCCCGGCCAGCTGCCGGGCACAGACGTGAGAGTTGCCGACACAGGATACTTCGCATCGATGGGCATTCCATTGCTGCGCGGCCGCAACTTCACGGACGCTGAACTCAGAGAACCGAAGAAAGTGATCCTCATCAACGAGGCACTCGCGCGTAAACACTTCCCGAACGAAGATCCGATTGGCCGGCGTCTCGACGTAGCAATGTTTGAGAACCCGTTTTGGGCGGAGATCGTCGGCGTGGTTGGAAACGTCAGGTACGACAGTTTGATCGACGAGTCGCCGCCGGCTGTTTACTTTCCGCATCCCGATCTCGCTTACCCGTTCATGACGCTCGTGATCCGGACCGACGGCGAACCGACTGCCCTCGCGCCGCCAGTCCAGAGGGAAATTCGCACGCTCGATCCGCATCAACCTGTTTCCGACGTGCGAACGATGGAGCAGGTAATGTCTGAGTGGGTCGGTCGTTCACGCTTCAACACACTCCTGCTTGGTCTGTTTGCGGCGCTCGCGACGTTGCTTTCAGCGGTCGGCATCTTTGGTGTGATGAACTATTCGGTGGCACTGCGGACCCGCGAGATCGGATTGCGGCTTGCCGTCGGTGCACAACCGCGACAGGTGCTCATGCTGATTCTCAAACAGGGACTCGTGCTGACGATTGTGGGCGTGGTGCTTGGACTCGCAGCAGCGTTTGCCCTGACGCGCCTGTTGGCGGGATTGCTGTTTGGTGTTGGCGCCGTCGATCCAACGACGTTCACGACTATCTCGTTACTGCTCGTCGTCGTCTCGCTGCTCGCGTGCTATCTGCCTGCGCGACGCGCGATGAGGATCGATCCCTTACGAGCGTTACGTTATGAATGACAGATTTCCATGATTTACATGTCAATCATGAAAAATCATGGAAATCCTGTACAAAATACTGTTACGCTGTGGCCCCGATGGCGACGTTGGAACAGTCGGGGCTGAAGCTCGGGTGGCTCATCGCGGGTCGGTTAGCCACCGCAATCGTGCTGAGTGTAATCGGCACGATTTGGACCAGCGAAGCCGAGGCGCCACAATCGATCAATAAAAGCCTCGGACTCGTCACGATCGTCGCCTGCCTCACGATTCTCTACGCGCTAATCTTTCGTCTCTCAAAAAACCCCGTCTTCCAGGCAAGGTTTCAACTCGCCGTCGACGTGCTCCTCGTTACGTGGCTGGTCTGGAACTTCAACGTCATCCAATCACCTTACGTTGCGCTCTACATACTCGTCATCGCGATCTCGAGCCTGTTCCTTGCACCACGTGAGGCTGTAGTGACGTCCGTTGGCTGCGCCGTGGCATTCACGGCGTGTGCGCTCCAGATCATCGGCGTCGCGGGACAAAGCGATCCATCGAAACTCGTCGGCGGCTCGTTGTCGCAGACCATTCAGTGGGTAGGACTGTTTGACGTTGCGTTTCTGGTGGTGGGCCTGCTTTCAGCTCGCCTGGCAGAACGACAGTCGCGCTCAGACGTGCGACTACTTGCGGCAACGCAGTCTCTCGCAAACCTGCGCGCGCTCCACGAGCGCATCGTTGCTTCAATAAGATCGGGATTAGTAACAACCGATCTTGACGGTCGAATTTTTTCTTTCAACGCAGCGGCGCAGGAGATCACGGGCTACCAGGAACAAGCGATTCGCGGCAGCGACGCCTCGATTCTGTTCAGCGACTTGAAAGACCACGTCGCGGAAACTCTCCGCGCTGCTGAAAGCGGGGAGACGAGCCCGCGCTTTGAAACGAGTTGCCGGACGTCGGAAGGTATGTGGTTACGGCTTGGCTACAGCATCGCGCCGTTGTCGTCCGAAGCCGGTGAAAAAACCGGAATCGTCATCACTTTTCAGGATCTGACCCAGGTTCGAAGTCTCGAAGAAACTTCGCGTCGCCAGGATCGGCTCGCCGCAATCGGACGCATGGCAGCCTCAATCGCTCACGAGATCAGAAACCCGCTTGCTGCGATGCGTGGCTCGATTCAGATGCTTCGTTCGGAGGTGGACAGCGACTCGTCCCAGGCAGAGTTGATGGAAATCATTCTACGTGAGTCTGACCGGCTCAATCGCATCATCACTGACTTTCTCAACTACGCAAGGCCGCGTTCGCTCAGCCAGGCCAAAGTTGACGTCGGCGATTTGCTGCATCAAACGTTCGCGTTGATGCGGCACAGTCCGGAAATCAATTCCAACCAGAGCATTATCGAGGAGCTGCCGGATGAACCGATCTTTGCCGAAGCAGACGAGGGCCAGTTGAAACAGGTGTTCTGGAACCTTTCACGGAATGCGTTGCAGGCGATGCCGCAAGGCGGAACGTTGCGAGCGACGCTCAACAAAAACTCCGACAATCGTTTGCGCATCGCGTTTTCAGACACGGGACGCGGCATGTCGCCCGATCAGGTTGAACATCTCTTCGAACCTTTTTCTTCGACGACGGGCGGCACGGGATTAGGGCTTTCAATTGTTTATCAAATCATTCGCGAGCATGGTGGTACAATCAACGTGCGTAGCCGCGTGGGACAAGGCACGACCATCACAGTTGAGTTACCAATGGTTCCCGAACAGCCAAATTAACTAAATGCACAATTGCCGATTGCCAATTTCCAATTGCCAATTTCTTCGCAATCGACAATTGGTAATCGGAAATCGGAAATAACCATGGCCAATCTTTTGATTGTTGACGACGAACTCGGAATGCGACAGTTCCTGACGCATCTGTTTCAGCGTGAAGGGCATGTCGTGCGTGTCGCCGGGAACGGCAATGAGGCCCTCGCGCAACTGCGCGAACAGGCGCCGGACCTGATCATCTCAGACATCAGGATGCCTGACATGAATGGAGTTGAGCTCCTGCGCGCCGCGCGAGAGTTATTGCCCGAGGTCGAAATGATCATGATGACGGCCTTTGCCAACGTCGACACCGCGCGCGAAGCGTTTCTGCTGGGCGCGTACGACTTCGTGCAAAAGCCTTTCGATAACGATCTGCTCAAGGAGACCGTCACCCGCGCGCTCGAAAAGATCTCGCTCGTCAAAGAAAAAGAGGCGCTGCTCGAAGAGAACAAAGCGCTCATCCAGGGACAACGAACACGCGGCAAACTCGGCAACATCATCGGACGCAGTGAACGAATGCTTGCGCTGTACCAGATGATCGAAACTGTCGCGCAGGTGCAATCGACGGTTCTCGTCACGGGTGAATCGGGCACTGGTAAAGAACTGGTCGCCCGCGCCATTCACGATCTGGGGCCACGGGCCGAGAAACCTTTTGTGTCGGTAAACTGCGGTGCGTTTACCGAAACGCTGCTCGAATCGGAGTTGTTTGGTTATGTGAAGGGTTCGTTTACCGGCGCCACCGCAAATCGTAAAGGCCTCTTCGAAGCGGCAAATAGCGGCACGATCTTTCTGGACGAGATCGGTGAGATGTCGCCCGCGATGCAGGTGAAGCTTCTGCGTGTTTTGCAGGAAAGAAAAGTGAGGCCAGTCGGCGCGACGGAAGAGATCACTGTTGACACGAGAGTGATCGCAGCGACGAATCGTGACCTCGCGAGCATGGTTAGTGCAAGTACGTTTCGCGAAGATCTCTATTACCGTATCTCCGTGATCCCGATTGAGCTGCCGCCGTTGCGCGAGCGCGCTGAAGACATCTCCGAGCTTGCGAACCATTTCGCGCACAAATTTTGTGAAGCCACGGGACGAACACTCACGATTAGCGAAAACGCGATGCGGCTGCTCGAACGATACTCGTGGCCCGGAAACGTTCGTGAGCTGGAACACACGATCGAAAGGGCGGTCGCGCTCGAACGAACGAACTCGATCGAGCCGGAGCGTCTGCCGGAGAAGATCTCAAACTACAATCCGTATCGAGTTGCCGAGGCCATGGAATTTCCCGAGGAGGGGATCAACCTGACGGCCCACCTGGACCAGCTCGAAAAGACCTACGTTCTGGAAGCGCTGCGTCGCACGGCCGGTAATCAAACCAATGCCGCTGAGCTTTTGCATCTCTCGGTGCGCTCGCTGCGACACCTGCTCGACAAACACGGCGCGCGCGGACTGACTGCACAAATGCGAGACGAGCGACGTGGTCCGGATTCCACACCGCGCCGCCGCTCCACCGACCCAACCCCCCGCCGCCGCGAAGAAGATACAGGCGAGTTCGCCGCCGGTGCCGGCGACAGCAACTAGGCCACAAAAGAAGCACAAAAGCACAAAGGGAGATCGGAGGGTTTAGTGAACCTACCCATCTCGATTTGTGCTTCTTGTGCTTCTTTTGTGGCTTCCTGCGCCTGTTTCCTGTGACGCTTCGTGGCGACCTGCCGGAAAGCGTCATTGTGGCCGTGCCACAAATTGTCAGCCTCCTGGTGGCCCACCTCTGAACGCTCTCTCAATCGCAAAATTTCGATCAAAAGCATGCTGTTTTTCCGCTTTTGGACCAAAAAACCTACTGGCATACAGGTTGTTAAAGACCACCTCGACATCGCGCTCTGCGCGGCTCAGAGGAACGAAAGCCGGTGGCGCGAAAACTAGGACATCCCTGAATCTTTAAGGAGCACCGAATTAGATGACTACCAAACGCCAAGATGGCTTTTCGTTGATTGAACTTCTGATCGTGGTTGCGATCATCGGCATCATCGCCGCCATCGCTATCCCCAACCTTCTCGCTTCCCGCCGTGCCGCTAACGAAGGCTCGGCCCAATCGTCACTGCGCACCCTTCACAGCTCGCAGGCGACTTACCAGGCAACATCCGGCAACGGCGCGTATGCGACTAACCTCGCGGCTCTCGCGACCGTCAACCTGATCGACACCATTTTGTCGAGCGGTACGAAGAGCGGTTATGACTTCGCAATCGTTGAACAGGCTGGCACCGGCGCGACCGCAGTGTTCGGCGCGTATGCCTTCCCTGACATCACCACCGGTGTCTCTCAGACCGGTACTCGTAGATTTGGCGTCACCGAAGTTGGCGTCATGTATGGCGACAACACGCTGGCTGCTATTCCCAACACGCGTGCTTTGATTGTGGGCGCACCGATGACCGCGCTCGGCAACTAGTTAGAACATCCTGAACCTCAAAAAGGAGCACCGAATTAACATGACTACCAAACGCCAAGATGGCTTTTCATTGATTGAACTTCTAATCGTGGTTGCGATTATCGGCATCATCGCCGCCATCGCTATCCCGAACCTTCTCGCTTCACGCCGTGCTGCTAACGAAGGCTCGGCCCAATCGTCACTGCGCACCCTTCACAGCTCGCAGGCGACCTACCAGGCTACGTCCGGCAACGGCGCGTATGCCACTAACCTGGCAGCTCTCGCCGGCGTCAACCTGATCGACTCCATTTTGTCGGGCGGTACGAAGAGCGGTTACGACTTTGAAATCGTTGAGCAGGCCGGAACCGGCGCGACCGCAGTGTTCGGCGCGTATGCCTTCCCTGACATCACCACCGGTGTTTCTCAGACCGGTACTCGTCGGTTCGGCATCACGGAAGTTGGCGTCATGTATGGCGACAACACGCTGGCTGCTATCCCCAACACTCGTGCTTTGATTGTTGGTGCACCGATGACCGCGCTTGGCAACTAATTAAGGTTGCTCAAGTCCCCCCCGAAAGAGGATGGAGTTCATCTCCATCCTCTTTTGCTTTTAAATCTTTCAATTCGTAAATCCTGAAATCCTGTCAGGGTTTATCTCAACTTACAAAGTTTGTCTCACGCCTGCCGAAATTTGTCAGCGCCATCCAAAACAACGCGTTTTAGTGGTCCAAACAGCGGTTTTTTCATCCAAATCAGTGCGAATTTCGATGGTCCTTCTTGGCACGGTTGTTGATTTATAACTCGACAAGAAATCGCTCCTCGCGAGTACAAGATATAAGAGGGAGACTCAACGATTTCTCAAGGAGTCCAGATCATGAAGAACAAACGACAAGGTGGTTTTTCGCTGATTGAATTGCTGATCGTGGTGGCAATCATCGGCATCATAGCCGCTATCGCAATCCCCAACCTTTTGGCTTCACGTCGCGCGGCAAATGAAGGCTCGGCCCAATCTTCTCTGCGCACGATTCACAGCGCCCAGGTGACCTACCAGGCCACCACAGGCAACGGCGCGTTCGCCGGTACCCTGGCGGCGCTCAACGGTCAGAACCTCGTCGACAGCGTGCTCTCGAGCGGCACTAAGAGCGGTTACGACTACGCCATCGTCGAGCAGGCCGGCACCGGCGCCACAGCTGTGTTCGGCGTCTACGCCTTCCCTGATATTTCTTCCGGCGTGTCACAAACCGGCACTCGCACCTTTGGCACCACTCACGGCGGCGTCATGCGTGGCGATTCAGACCTGAGCGCCATTCCAAACACAATCGCCGACATCGGCGCGCTACCAGTTCTTGGAAATTAATCAGCCTGATCTCTCTTGTAAACCCTTGCCAATTGCCGATTGCCAATTGCCGCTTTCACTAACCGCCGATTCCCCCCAATCGGCAACCGGCAATTGGCAGTTGGCAATCCTCATTTCAATCTCACTTGCGGTAATGGCTCCCACACTGGTTTGGGGAATTCCCTCCAACCTCGATCTCACAAACCATTTTCGTTTCGCACTTCCCTTCTACGACGCAATCGTTGCCGGTGACATTTATCCCGGCTGGCTCGCCGAATCGAATGGTGGTTACGGCGATCCGAGTTTCCGTTTCTATCCTCCGGCACTCTATTACCTCCTCGCAGCAGCTCGATTCGTCATCGGAAACTGGTACGGCGCAACGTTAGCCGTGTTCGTCATACTTTCGATTACCAGCGCACTCGGAATGTACTTCTGGACCAGGTCGATCCTTCCCGCTCACCAGGCCGCCTGGGCCGGCATGTTCTACGCGCTTGCTCCGTATCATCTCAACCAGGTTTACCAGGCTGTGTTGCTGGCAGAGTGGGCCGCCAGCGCGGTGTTGCCTTTCGTGTTCGGCTTTGTCGAACGAGTTTGTGAACGAGGCAGCGCGCGAGACATCGCCGGACTCGGCGCTACTTTCGGCATCCTCGTATTCACACATCTACCGCTCACAGTGATCACCTCGATCGCCCTGGTGGCGTATGCGCTCGTGAGGCTCGATGGTCCCGGCAAGCTCTGGAAACTCGCGAAACTTTCGTTTGCAGCAGTTCTGGGTTTGAGCGTGAGTGCCGTTTACTGGGTGACCATGGCTTCTGAAGTTCGTTGGATCGGCCTCAACGACATTCAACGCGTGGCATCGGCTGACTACCGGTTAAACTTCGTCTTCTCGACGTTTTCTACAGACAATCTCAGCGTATGGTG
>DASUPZ010000513.1:0-8079 GCA_036280855.1 Pyrinomonadaceae bacterium
TGGGACGCGAACTGGCTGCCCGGTTTCCGGAGTTTCGCGCGAGTCTGGTGGAGTGTGACGAGTTGTTGGCCCAACGGACGCAGGAGTGGCGGCTGCTCGAAGAGCTGGAACGTGGACCGGAAGAGTCACGACTCGACGGCGAAGAAATGGATCTGACGCAGTGTGCGTTGTTTGCATTGCAGGTGAGTCTCGCCCGGTTGTGGAGCAGTTTTGGAGTTCGGCCGGCGGCGGTGGTGGGCCACAGCATGGGTGAGGTCGCGGCGGCGGTTGCGGCTGGTGTGCTGAGTCTCGCCGAAGGTGTCGAGGTGATTTACGAGCGGAGCCGGTTGTTGCGACGAGCGAGTGGACGCGGCGCGATGGCGGCGGTTGAGTTGGGCGAAGAAGAAGCGGAAGCGGAGGTTAAAGGACTTGGACCACAAACGGCGCTAGTAAACGTGGCGGCGGTGAATGGGAAGCATGCGAGTGTGGTTAGTGGTGAACGTGAGGCGGTGCAGTGGTTGATGCGGGAACTGGAAGCGAAGGGCGTGATGACGCGTGAAGTGCGCACCAGCGGCGTCGCCGCGCACAGCGCGCAAGTTGCGGACCTGGGTGAAGAGCTGGAGCGTGTGTTAGGTGGAATCCGGGGGCGTGCGAGTGAAGTCAGATTGGTTTCGACAGTGTCGGGACGTGCGATAGCGGGTGAAGAAGTCGATGCGAGTTACTGGGGACGGAACTTACGCGAGCAGGTGCGATTTCGCGCGGCGATGCAGGAGTTGGCGCACTCAGGCGACGCGGTTTACGTAGAGATGAGTGCACATCCGGTGCTTGGTTTGTGGATTCGTGAAGCACTGGAGGAAGCGAACAAACCGGCGACGGTAATAGCGGTGCTGAGGCGTGAGCGCAGTGACGCGGAAGTGACACTGACGGGCCTGGCTGAGTTGTATGCAGCAGGTGGTGTGTCGATCAACTGGGAAGCTGTGTGGCGTGGACGGGTGGCGCGTTACGTCACCCTGCCTGCGTATCCATGGCAGCGTCGCCGCTTCTGGATCGAGCCACCCACATCACAAAGTCAGACTCAGATTCTCACCGAAGCGGATCTCGAAAACGATCCACAACGAAACCGCCTCGTCGAGGGTCTGATTCAAAAGTGGGGCAGAGAAGGCGTGCTCGCAGTCAATCGCCGCTACCTCGCGCCATTCATCTTCGTGAGCAGGACGCAACAGAGTCTCTTCTATTTCAACCTGAAGAACCGCTCGATCGTCGGTCTCATGTACGTTGGGCCAGACGATCAATATGGTCCGCTCGTCAAAGAGCTGCGCGAATACTGCCAGTCGAAACGACTTCAACTCAACCTGATCGCAACAGAAAGTGGGACGCCGGCGCTCAGGGAGCTCGGCTTCTCGACGACACCTTGCGGCGCGCTGCAGTCGATCACTGACTTGAAAAACTTCACGCTCGACGGCAACCGGATGCGCCGCTTGCGTTATCTGGTCCAACGTTATGAACCCGGCGGCAAAATCAAAGAGTACAAAGCGGGCAGCGATCCAAATGTCGATGAAGACATCTGCAATCTCATCGACAACTGGATCGAGACCAAAAAGAAACGAGTCCCATTTTCCGCAACTCTGAAAGACGACATTCGCAGCGGACGATTGGATCCTCGCCTGCGTCTCTTTTTGACCTACAGCGACGAACGTCTGGACAGCGCCGTCGTGATCTCGCCGGCCGTCGCCGCCAATGGTTATCTGCTCGATCTGGAGTTTTATCGCGAAGACGGTGCCCACGGATGCCTGGAGTTTACGCTCGTCGAGATTATTCGAACGCTCGCCGGCGAAGGCCGCGAGTATCTCAGCCTGGGCGGCAGTTTTGGCACGCAGCTCAACCCGCATCCGAACGCGGACGCGCAGGTCGAACAGTTATTCGCCACGCTCCACGATGAGCAGATACTGAATGGTGACGGCAATTTTCAGTTCAAGAGCAAGTTTCGGCCTGAGACGTCGCAGCTTTATCTATGTCTTCCGAAAGACAGTGAACATGTGGCGTGGGCAGATGTGTTGACGACGCTCGCGGGCGATGGTGCAAGTGGAGAAGAGGTAAAGCAGCTTTCATTGAGATTGAAATCGGAGGCTCCTGAGACGACGCATCGCCGGTCGAACCGCTCGTTGCACCCACTGCTCGGCGAGAAACTTCATCTTGCCCTCGACGAAGAAGTCTTTCAGTCGTACCAGTCGATCGCCTCACTGTCTTTTCTTGGCGATCATGCGGTCGGCGGAATAGTAGTTATGCCGGGAACAGCCTACATCGAAATGGGTCTCGCCGCTGCACAACACGCGCTTGGACCAGGTGCGCATTCAATCGTCGATCTCTCGATTCAACAGGTGATGGCGTTTCCCGAACCCAACACTGAAACGACCGTGCAGTTAACACTGAAGCGCGAGGACGGCGGCGCGAGTTTTCGCATCCTGAGCGAAGGCGATTCCGGGCAGTGGCTACTGCACGCGACCGGAACCATACGATCAGAAGCCACGGCGCCAGTTGACGTCTCCGTAGAAGCGATCCGATCTCGCTGCACCGAAGAGATAACCGGCGACGCCTTCTATCAATTGTTGCGGCGCAACGGCTTGGAATACGGCCCGAGTTTTCAGGGCGTCAAACACGTTTGGCGCCGCGATCGCGAAGCCGTAGGCAGGGTTCAACTACCTGAGTCTCAATCAGCAGAACTCAAAAACTATCGCATTCATCCAGCATTACTCGACGCCTGTTTCCAGATCTTCGAAGCCACGATCGACACCGGGGGCGAGACTGAAGACGCGATCTACCTGCTGCGTGGAGCCGAACAGATCACGGTCCACGGCGAACTGCCGAAACGAATTTGGGCTCATGCTGTGCTGCGTGATTCTGACAACTCGGATCTTTACGCCGGCGACCTCATGTTGTACGGCGAGAGTGAACGACCAGTGGCCCAGGTGAAAGGAATCTACGCCAAGCGCACCACCCGCAGCTCGCTCGTGCGAAATACGCAAAAGCACTTGTCAGACTGGCTATACGAGATCCGCTGGCAGCTCTCGACCGCGGAGGAGCATGACGCCGCCGGCATGCAACCACGCGCGTGGGTGATCTTTTGCGATGACGGGGAACTGGGCAGGAACCTGAAGGCGAAACTCCACTCACACGGTCAACCATGTTTGCTGGTCCATCCAGGTAAAGACTATGACGCGACGCGTACCGGCGACATCAATATCGATCACACGAATCCGGAACACTTCAGCCGCGTGCTCAACGAGGCCGTACTCGCTTCGCCGGGCCTTCCGCTCGGTGTGGTCTTTTCATGGACCATCGATACGGATCAAACGCCTGATATGCAGAGGCTGGACCAATCCATCGAACTGGGCTGCCGCAGCGTGCTCAACCTCGCCCGCGCCGCGATCGATACGGGTGCTCGACTGTGGCTAGTAACGCGTGGAGCTCAATCTACCGGAACGGAAACTGTTGCGCCGGCTCAATCCGCATTGTGGGGAATGGGACGCGTGATCGCAGCCGAACATCCCGAAACCTTCGGCGGTTTGATAGACCTCGAACCCGGCGCAAAACCCAGCGCTGACGCACTGTTCCGCGAAATTGTTCGGCCGGCCGGCGGAGAAGATCAAATTGTTTATCGCGCCGGTCAAAGACACGTTGCTCGCCTGGTGCGAAGCACGATCGCGAAAAACGATCCATTGCGCTTCAAAGATTCGGCGACTTATCTGATCACCGGCGGTTTGGGAGGACTCGGACTCGACTGTGCCGGTTGGATGATCGATCACGGCGCCCGCTACATCGCACTCGCAAGTCGTCGCTCCACGTCAGATGAACTACAGACGAAGATTTCGCACTGGGAGAAGCAGGGCGCCACCGTCCGCATTTTCCAGACTGATGTTACTTGCGAAGATGAGGTAAAGAACCTGATTAGCGGCATCGAACAATCGATGCCACCGCTGAAGGGGATCATTCACGCCGCCGGCCTGATCGAAGACGGAATGGCCCACAAGCAAACCTGGGAACAGTTCCAGCGAGTGCTTGAACCAAAGGTCCGTGGCGCTTACGCACTTCATCTTCACACGCGTCATCTTTCGTTGGATTTCTTCACGCTGTTTTCATCCGCGGCTTCGATGTTTGGTTCAGTTGGACAGATAAACCACGCGGCTGCCAACGCGTTTCTGGACGGACTGGCCCATCATCGCAAAGCACACGGCCTGCCTGCCTTGAGCATCAACTGGGGCGCGTGGTCCGAAATCGGCGAGGCGGCAAAACAAAACGTTCCCGAGAGACTTGCGCCGAAAGGCATCGACTCAATCGAACCTGAGCACGGCTGGCGAGTCTTCGAAATGATCTTCAATCATCCAGCGGCGCAAGTTGGAGTTGTACCAATCGACTGGGAGCGTTGGCAGCGTCGTTACACGGGCAAGGTCCCGCCAATGATGGCCGAGCTGATGCAGGAATCGAAGCCCGCCCGCTCAAATCAACGCCGCCGAGATCTGATCGAGGCGTTCTTCTCAGTCGAACCCGATAAACAGCAGGAGAAGCTCGAAGAATACCTGATCCATGAAGCGGCCAGAGTTTTGCGAATGGAACCTGCGTCACTCGATCCGCAACAGCCTCTCAGCACTTTCGGTCTCGATTCGATCATGACTGTCGAACTTCGCGACCGGATCGACGCGGAGTGGCAGGTGCGCGTTCCTCTTGTGGAATTCTTTCGCGAGCCAACGATCGCACGGCTCTCATCGATAATGCTCGAACAGCTACGCAGCCTCAATCCGGCTCTGGGATCCTCACCAGCTGATCCAGCCGAACTGCTCAACAGGCTCGATCAGATGTCGGAAACTGAAATGGATAAGTTGCTGGACGTCCTGCTCGCCGAGCAGGACGCCGCGCAGTCTGAGACCGCAGTCGCCTCGGTTTAAACCATTCATCGTTTGACAGGATTGCAGGATTGGCATGATTTACATGTCAATCCTGTTAATTCTGGCTCGGTTTTACTTATGACTACGACGCGCATCGGTTCACTATCAGTGGACGCGAAGAGAGATCTTGTTGCCGAGCTGATACGCAAGAAAATGGTCGACGATCATCGAAGACAGTTTCCGGCCCTCGACAACAAGTCTTATTTCAACTACGGCGCGCATGGCACGTTGCCGCGTCCGGCGATGGACGCAGTGCTCGACTCCTGGGAATACATGCAGAAGTGGGGACCATTCTCCACCGAGATCAACAACTGGATTCAACAGGAAGCCGGCAAGACTATCGCTTGTTTCGCGACGCACCTGGGTGCGCGTCCCGAGACAATCGCGCTCACCGAGAATGTCACGACTGGTTGCAACATCGTTCTTTGGGGACTCGATTGGCAACAGGGCGATCACATTCTGATTTCCGACTGCGAGAATCCGGGAATCGTTGCCGCAATTCAGGAAGTCGCACGTCGCTTCCGTTTACATGTCTCGAGCTTCCGAGTCAGCGCGTCGGAAAACGAAACGATCGAATCGATTGCGAGAGGCTTACGGTCCAACACGCGTCTCGTCGTCATAAGCCACGTGCTTTGGAACACGGGCCAGGTTCTGCCGCTCACGAAAATCGCGGAGTTGTGCCGGGCGAATCGAACCGCGCACGGGCGCACGCTGTTGCTGGTCGATGGCGCACAGTCGGTTGGTGTGTTGCCGTTGAAACTAGCTGACTGCGGCGCTGACTTCTACGCATTCACGTCACACAAGTGGTTGTGCGGTCCCGAGGGAGTTGGCGGATTGTTTGTCGCGCCTGAGTCGCTCGAGTTGGTGCAGCCGACGTTTGTCGGATGGCGCAGCGTCAAGATAGACGAAGGCGATGGTTCCTTCAGCTGGCAGCCCGGAGCGGCGCGATTTCACGTTTCAACTTCGGCTTATCCTTTGTTCGCCGGGTTACGACGCGCCATCGGCATTCACGACGAGTTCGCCCCGATCGAAAAGCGTTACGACAGGATCCGGGAGCTCAGCCGCTACGCGTGGGCACGACTTCAAAAAGCAGGCATCGAATGCTTACAACAGTCGCCGCCGGAAGTTGGACTGGTTTTTATCCCTTCCAAAGCTCCACACGAAATCGTCCGTTATCTTGAAAGCGAGAATTGCTACACGCGCGTTATGTACGATCCTGAGTGCGTACGACTCTCGCTTCACTATTTCACTACTCGCAACGAAGTCGATCTCGTCGTCGACTTATTACAAAACCACCAACAACCTGGACCAGCTAAAATTCGGGGAGAAATGAGAAATGGAAACAGCTACCGTTACCAGGCAAACGCCTGAGGAGATCTTCAAACTCGTCGAACCGCTCGACTGGTCACAGTTCCGGGCGCTCTTGTGGGACAGCCATAACCTGTCTTCACCTTCGGGCGACGTCGATTGGCAAAAACTTGGAGGCTTCATCGCCGAAAGATGTCCGAACAGCCCGCCGCTTTCCGCCGGCACTTACAAGACCGTGTTCGATAACCTCGCCGCACGATATCCGGAAGCGCACGAGATCTTCTCCAATCGCGGCGCGGGCCAACAGCTATGGACCAAGGTGCTTTATAACGAATGTTATCGAGCTTTCGCGTTCGAGCCGGTGTTTATGAACCTCGGTTTTGTTGAACTGGGCCCCGAGTTCGCACCGTTTGCACTCGCAGAGCCGGAAGAACCGTTTCGTCTCTTCATACAAATGTATCGTCACGTCTTGAAATCGGCGGATCTGAAGAACAAAGACGTGTTGGAAATCGGGTGTGGAGCGGGCGGAGGCGCGACTTTCATCGCGCGCAATTATCAACCCAGGTCGCTGACCGGAATCGATCTCCTGCCCGTAAACATTGCCGCAGCGGAAGCGCGCGGCCCGGTGCCTGGTCTAACGTTCGCCGTGGGCGATGCGACGGCGCTCCAATTTCCCGACAACAGTTTCGACGTGGTTGTAAACATCGAGTCGTCGCATTGTTATTCGTCGATCGAGAAATTCCTGAGTGAAGTGAAACGAGTGCTCAAGCCCGGCGGCGTGTTTCTGTACGCCGATCATCGGCCGGTTCACGACGAGTGGGGCGCGGATCGTACGCTTGCCGCCCTGGAGAAGCAGATTCGCGACACCGGAATGGCGATCTTGAACGAAGAAGACATCACTCCAAACATCAACGCGGCCAGCGACCTGCTCGGCCAGGAAAAAGAATTCATGTTAACGATGAGCGGCATCCAGGGATTTGAGCAAACTCACTTCAGAGAAATCCTGCACTGTCGCGGCACGCGCAACTACGAAAAGCTCAAAACAGGAGAATGGCAGTATCGCTGCTACGCACTGCAAAAGCCGGCGGAGGTTTAGATGATACGCGATCGATGGTACGTCATACTCGAGGCGAAAAAAGTAAAGGACAGGCCGCTGGCAATTAAGCGGCTTGGGGAGAACCTTGTCTTATGGCGTAGCAAAACAGGCGAAGTGGTGTGCATGCCGGATCGGTGCAGCCATCGCGGAGCTGTCCTGAGCACGGGAAGAATCAAAGACTCATGCCTTGAATGTCCGTTTCACGGATTCCTATTTGACGAAGAGGGGCATTGCACTTTGATACCCGCCAACGGGAAAGATAAGGCCGTGCCGCGCGCTTTCGATCTACACACCTACGTCACGCGCGAAGAGCACGGCTTCATCTGGCTCTGGTGGGGCAGACGACGCGACGAGTTGCCGGCCTTACCCTGGTTCGACGAACTTCCCGCCACCCTTGAAAATTCTCACACGATAGTTTTGCAGTGGAAGGTAAGTTTTGAGCGAGTCATGGAGAACATGCTCGACATGCATCATTTCCCGTTTCTGCATCGCAAGGTAAGACCACAATACGGCACGCTGATCGATCCGTTTCATGCGGAGATTGAAGGAGACGTGATTACCATCCGGGGAAATCTACGGCCTGACGACAGGAAGTCAGTCGACGAAGCTCCGGGGATTGCCTTCAAAACGTCGGTCCATTTTCCCGGCATGATGATCATGGCGTTGACACCCAAACTGCGACTGCTCGGCGCCTGTGTGCCGGTGGATGAAAATTCGACGTGGCTGGCCTTCCGTTATTACCAGTCGTACGTACAA
>DASUPZ010000514.1:0-4168 GCA_036280855.1 Pyrinomonadaceae bacterium
GGCCGCGAAGGTGCTCGAAGGGCTGATCAAGAACGACGAAAACAATCTCGAAGCTTTGAAAACGATTGCGCGTCTTCGTCTCGCGCTCGGCGAACGCAAACAAGCGCTCGAGGCTTTGCAGGCAAGCTTCTATATCAGCCCCTTTGATTACAAACTGCACCAGCAGGCGGGGGAGTTGAGCGTGGAGTTGAAAGACTACGCCCACGCGTTAACGGAATTCCAGGTGGGTTTGGCACTGGCGCCGCCAAACGTCGCTGAAGCAAACTACAATGTGGCCTCGGCCTATCACGCGCTCGGCCGGCAGCCCGAGGCGAAGCGAGCGGTGTTGCGCGCGCTCGAGGCCGCGCCGCGGTACGACAAAGCACAGGAGCTGTTGTTGAAAATAGTGGGACAATGAGGAAAACATGGCGGTCGATCAATTAACTATTAGCGACGAGCAGATGCTCGACAAACTCGGCACCGCGCGCGAGCGCCTGCTGCGCGAAATCCGAAAGGCGATCATCGGTCAAGACGAAGTTGTCGAACAGGTCCTGCTCGCCCTCTTTGTCGGCGGCCACTCGATCATCACCGGCGTGCCCGGCCTGGCAAAAACACTGCTCGTACGCACGATTGCCAACGTCCTCGATCTTTCGTTCAAACGCATTCAGTTCACTCCCGACTTAATGCCCGCCGACATCACAGGCACCGAGATCATCGAAGAGGATCGCGCTACCGGACGCCGCGCGATGCAGTTCATTCCTGGTCCAATCTTCGCCAACATCGTGCTGGCTGACGAGATCAATCGCACGCCGCCGAAAACGCAGGCTGCCCTCCTCGAGGCGATGCAGGAAGGACGCGTAACGGTGCAGGGCGTCAGTTACGATCTGCCGCGACCGTTTCACGTACTCGCCACGCAGAACCCGATCGAGATGGAAGGCACGTATCCGTTGCCGGAAGCGCAGCTCGATCGTTTCATGTTCAATGTGAAGATCGGCTACCTGCCTGAGGAAGAGGAAATCGCCGTCGTAAAGCAAACGACTTCGCCGCAGGATTACGAGTTCCAGCGTTTGATGTCAGCGGATGAGATCATCGCGTTTCAACGTTTAGTGAGACAGGTGCCTGCGTCGGATACCGTCGCGCGTTACGCCGTGAGATTAGTTAATGCGAGCCGGCCGGGAACACCGTCCGCGCCTGATTTTGTGAACAAGTGGGTGACGTGGGGAGGTTCTCTGCGCGCGTCGCAGTTTTTGATCTTCGGTGGCAAAGCGCGCGCGATACTGCGTGGACGTTACAACGTGTCGTGTGAAGACGTGCGTGCGGTGGCGCCGGCTGTGCTGCGGCATCGTGTGTTGTTGAACTTCCAGGCTGAGGCGGAGAAGGTGGATTCCGATCAGGTGATCAAAAGGTTGATTGAAACGGTGCCCGAGCCCAAGAGTGGGCTTTAGACAGGATTACAGGATTTTCAAGATTTACATGATTAAAGCCTGTCAATCATTATTATGGTAACGACGCCTGCACGTTTTCTTGATCCGGAGTTGCTCGCGCGGATAGGCTCGCTTGAGCTGCTTGCGCGTGCGGTGGTCGAGGGTTTTATGTCCGGGCTGCATCGTTCGCCGTTCACCGGTTTTTCGACGGAGTTTACCGAGTATCGTCAATATAACGCCGGCGACGATCTGCGCTATCTCGACTGGCGTTTGCTCGCGCGCACCGATCGTTACTTCATCAAGAAATATCGTGCTGATACCAACACGCAGTGTCACCTGCTGGTCGACACCAGCGCGTCGATGAACTACGCGCACTCGAGTTCGGTAACGAAGCTGCAATACGCGCAATTTCTCGCCGCGTCGCTGGCCTATCTTCTGAATCGCCAGCAGGACGCCGTCGGTATGGTCGGGTTTGCCGAGAAAGTGCACACGCACGTGCCCGCGCGGAATCGTACGGGTCACATGCGCACGATCTTCGGCAATCTCTCGATGCTCGAATCAGGCGGTGAAACGAACCTGGCCCACTCGCTTCATCAGCTCGCAGAAATCCTGACGCGTCGCGGCATCGTCGTGATCATTTCCGACTTTTACGATCAACCCGAACGGCTTCAGGAAGCGTTTCAGCACCTGCGTTTCAAAGGACACGATCTCGTGGCGTTTCACGTGCTGGATCAGAATGAGCTGGACTTTGATTTTACCGATCCCGTTTTATTGCTTGAAGATGCAGAGACGCAGGAACAGATGCCTGTGCTGCCGGGCGTCGTGATGGACGGCTATCGCGAACGCATGCGCAAACACGTCGAGGGCATGCGAACCTGCGCGGCGGCAAACCACGTCGACTATGAAATGCTGACGACGAAGCAGCCTTTGGATTTTGCGTTGTTCTCGTTCCTGTCACGCCGGGCTGGAAAGTAAAGTTTTATGTCGTTTTTGACGCCACTATTTTTCCTGGGCGTCGCAGCGCTCGCGGCGCCAGTACTCGTGCATCTCGTACGACGCACACGTGCGCGTCGCGTTCAATTCCCTGCGCTAGTCTTTGTTCGACAGGTCCCGCAACGGACCATCCGCCGCCGCACGTTGCACAACGTGCTCCTGCTCCTGCTTCGCTGTCTTGCAATTCTTCTCATCGTAATTGCGTTTACGCGGCCGTTCTTCAGTGGCGGCAGCGCTGCGATAAACAACAGCGCCGCTGGTGCAACCGTGATCCTCGTAGACAACTCTTTGAGCATGCGGCGCGAACAGTTGTTTACCCAGGCACAGGGTCGTGCGGAGGCCGTGGTCGACGAAGCACGCACTGACGAACAGGTTGCGCTCGTCAGTTTCGACAAGCGCTACACTGTCATAAACCGTTTTACGAATGATAAGAACAGGTTGAGGACTGCGGTAGGCAGTTTGGGCGCGGGCTGGGACGGAACGGATTACGAACAGGCGCTACGCGGCGCCGAGTCGCTGTTGAGCGAGATCCAGACTACCGGTCCAAAACGGGTCGTCATGATCTCTGATTTTCATATGCCTGGCTGGACCGCGGCGACTGCCACTTTCAAACTCTCGAACAACACGAAACTCGAGACTTTCGACGTCGGCGGAAATGCGCCGCCGCCCGCAAACGTCGCCATCACCAACGTCGAAGCGCGCGGTGTTGTCTTTGGCCAGAAGTATCTCGACAATCTAGTGGTCCACATCAGCAACTTCGGCGACACGCCGCGAGATCACATTCAGGTCGATTTTCAGATCAACGATCAGACTGTAGAGAAGCGCGACATCAGTATCAACAGTCGCGATTCGCGGGTAGTCGAGTTTACGGGCTTCAACCTGAACGAGGGTGTTAACCGTTGCACCGTCGACATCGTCTCGAACGATTTCGACGCAGACAATCGCTACTACTTTACGTTGCGACGAAACACACCGGCGAAGGCGTTGATCGTCGAGAGCGCATCGCGTGGTCGCAGCGACAGTCTTCATCTTCAAAGCGCGCTCACAACAAACGAAGATCTGCCGTTTACGTTCACGCTCAAGAGCACCGGTTCGGTTGATCCAGGCAGCATTTCGGAATACGCGCTCGTGGTGCTGAACGACACCGGACCGATTTCACCCGCGCTCGCCGATACCCTCGCGAAGTTTGTCGAAGCAGGCGGGCAGATCATCGTCTCGACTGGACCAAGAACAGACGTGAGTAGTTTTAATTCCGCGCTCCAGCGAATCACACCCGCGACCTTGCGCGAACCCGTGCAGACGAAGGCGGGCGAGAGCGTGGCGATTACGGAAGTGAAATTCGATCATCCGATCTTCGAGGTGTTCCAGGAGAGTGGGAGATTGGCAGCCGCGAACGTCATCGGTTACTTCCGTTCGGAACCGGCGGCTAACGCCGGCGTCCTTGCGCGGTTTGAAGATGGAAGTCCCGCGCTCGTTGAAGGCCGCACGGGTAAAGGGCGCGTGATGTTGTTTACATCGTCCCTCGGACCGAGTTGGAACGACCTGCCACTCACGCCGCTCTACCTGCCGTTCATTCATCAGATGGTCCGTTATGCAGGCGCGCGTGAGGAGAACTCGTGGTACGCCCTCGGCCAAACTTTCACCGTCGAGAAGCGACGCGAAACGGCGCCGCCGGCGGTTGATACGCCCGGAGGCGCGCGACTGACGGAGAACAGGCTCACGCCGGACGGAGACCTGCTGGTCACCGCGCGTGAACCTGGATTTTACCGGCT
>DASUPZ010000515.1:0-9528 GCA_036280855.1 Pyrinomonadaceae bacterium
CCCGGCGTCCGCACCACTGAAGGCAACTTCCCGTTCTGGCTCGGAGTAGATAGCCGTCACATCGCCGACGAGTTCTTCCGTCCTTCATATACCTCGGGTATTTGGGTGAAGGGCAACATCACCGACACGCTCAGATACCAGGCGATGCTAGGCAACAATATGAGCACGCTGGGAGTGAGCGCAGCGCGACTCGACAATGGAATAAATACTGTCTCCACCGCTCTGGTCTGGACGCCCACCGGTGAGTTTGGTCCAGGTTTCGGCGACTTCGAAAGTCATAAAACCGCGGCCACTCGTTTTGGCGCGCACTTCAGTCGCAGCGACGAAAACAGAGAGAGCCAGCCGAACAACGAATCATTCGAAAACACTCAACTCCGGCTCTCTGACGGTACCGTCATCTTTACTCCCGATCTATTTGGACCAGGCATCACCATTACCGACGCTCGGTACCAGATGTTTGACGTTGACGCCGGTGTGAAATATCGCGGGTTTTCATTAGAGGGTGAGTATTACTGGCGCTGGCTCGACAACTTCAAGGGACCCGGCACTGAGGGCCTGCCACAACTCTTCGATCATGGTTTTCAATTACAAGGTTCCGCGATGGTGATTCCAAAGACCCTGCAACTCTACGCCGGCGCTTCAAGAATAAACGGGCAATTCGGAGATCCCTGGGACTTCCGCACGGGCGCCAACTGGTTTCCCTGGAAGAACAAAGTCGTGCGCTGGAATACGGAGTGGCTCTACCTGCGCAACTCTCCGGTGGGTTACTCGTCGGTGCCCTTTGCAGTCGGAGGCAGAGGCAACGTGTTCCATTCGAGTTTGGAGCTCGCGTTCTGAGTTATGAAAAGTTTCTTTCGCAAAGGCGCAAAGGCGCAAAGGGGAGATAATGGGGGCATTAAGCGCTTTGCGCGGCTGCGCCTTTGCGGAAGATTACTGTTCGCACTGATTTTAGCAATCAGTAGTGTATTGCTGGTTTCACCGGTTCCAGCGGCCGCCCAGGCGCCCGCGAACGACTACCTTTTCAACGACAGTCACTTTCACCTTACCAATTACATTCAGGAAGGCATCGACATTCGCGACTTCCTGAAGATCATGGGCAACAAAGCAGGCCGCGTTGCACTCTTTGGAATTCCACTGCAGCAGCAATGGTCGTATCGCGTCGATGAGGATCGTAGACCAACTTACTACCTGAACTCTGACGCGCCCCTCTATTACTACTCGTTCACGGACGCCTGGATCGCAAGTGCCTACAAGACGCTGTCAAAGGAAGAGCAGGCGCGTTTCGATCCGATGATTACCGGATTCAATCCGACGGACATGTATGCAGCGGATCACATTCGACGCGTGCTGCGCGCTTTCCCCGGCGTGTTTACCGGTATCGGTGAATTCTCGATTCATAAAGAATTTGTATCGGCGAAGATCGCCGGAGAAGTGGCAAGCCTGCAGGACCAGGCACTCGATCGACTGATCGACTTCGCGGGTGAAGTCGGGTTGGTCGTCCTTATTCACTGTGATGTGGATGTTCCGTTTGCAAAGCCCGGAGTTGAACCGGCTTACGCGAAGCAGATCAAGGCGTTGTTCAGGCGACATCCCCGCACAACGATCATCTGGGCCCATATCGGCGTGGGTCGAATTATTCGTCCAGTGAAAGATCAAGCGGCCATAGTCGAATCCATCATTAACGATCCACAACTGAAGCACGTTTTCTTCGACATCTCCTGGGATGAAGTGGCGAAGTACGTCGTTTCCACACCCGAATCTGCCAGGAGTGCAGCGGGCGTCGTAAATAAACATCCGGATCGATTTCTGTTTGGCACCGACGAGGTGGCACCACCCGACCAGGAAAAGTATCTGCGGGTCTACAACCAGTACGAGCCTTTTTGGAAGCTCCTGACTCCCGAAGCAAGCGAGAAAGTGCGCAAAGGAAACTACGAGCGGATCTTCGACGAAGCCAGGCACAAGGTACGGCGCTGGGAACAAACGCACGTTAGAGGAGGTTCCGGCAACAGCGGAGGTTTGAAATGAAAACCAATGTCCTGAAAATACAACGACTAACTAAATACGTCATGGCGATCACCTGCACACTGGTGCTGACGCCAGGACAGGCTCTCTTATTTGCACGGTCTGCACCACCAGTACCAGTGCCTGGACCAGTAGAAGACGCGGCGGCGGTAAAGATTCCCGCGGATCAACTGGACTCCCTCGTGGCGCCGATTGCGCTGTACCCGGACAACCTGCTCAGTCAGACGCTGGTTGCTTCGACGTACCCGCTGGAGATCATTCAGCTCCAGCAATGGCTGGAGCGAAACCCCGATATCGCAAAGGACCAGAAAAAACTTGCGGAAGCGGTCAAGAAACAACCGTGGGATCCGAGCATTCAGGCCATGGCCGCATTGCCTGACGTGGTGAAGCGTCTCGCTGACGACGTTCAATGGACCACCGATCTCGGAAATGCTTTCCTGGCCCAGCAAAAAGACGTCATGGATGCAATCCAGCGTATGCGCAACAAGGCGGAGGACAGCGGAGCTCTTAAGTCCAACCAGCAACAGAAAGTGCAGACGCAGGTCATCGAAAGCAAAGAAGTGATTGTGATCGAACAGGCAAGCCCGGAAGTTGTTTACGTGCCTTCTTACAACCCGACTGTTGTATACGGCGCGCCGGCTTATCCTTACCCGCCGATTTACTATCCACCATCAACTGGAGCAGTAATAGCAGCAAGCGCGATCTCTTTTGGTGTTGGCATGGCCATGGGCGCTGCGTGGGGTGGCGGTTGGGGTTGGGGTGCTGGCTGGGGCGGCGGCGATATCGACATCAACATGAACAACAATTTCAATCGCAATACAAACATCAGCGGCGGTAACCGCGTGAACAACATCAGCGGCAATCGTGGCGGTGGAAATAAATGGCAACACAATCCGTCACATCGCGGCGGTGCGCCGTATGGTGATCGAAATACGGCAAACAGGTTCGGTGGGACCGCGCGTGGGGATTCGTTGGGAAACCGTCAAAGAGCTGCGCAAAGAGATATCGGCCGGCAGGGTGGAAACCTGGGCAGCGCAAATCGCGATCGTGGAGGTGTCGGCGGTCGTGATGGCGTCGGCGGTCGTGATGGGGTCGGTGGACGTGACGGCGTCGGCGGTCGTGACGGTGCCGGTGGTCGTGACGGCGTTGGCGGACGCGACGGCGCTGGCGGTCGTGACGGCGTTGGCGGACGTGACGGTGCCGGTGGTCGTGGTGGCGCCGGTGATCGTGGAGGCGTTAGCGACCGTCGTGCAACCGGGGATCGCGGTGGCGCCGGAGATCGAGGTGGCGTTGGGGATCGCGGCGGCGCTGGCAACCGCGGCGGCGATCGGACCGGTCCTGCATCGATCAACAACCGCGCAAGCGGCGATCGCGTAGGGGACCGAAGCGGCAGTTCCGCAAGTCGTGGCGGATTTGGAGGCGGTTCGGGAGGTTTCGACGGGGCGAGGGCCCGGTCGAGTAGTAGTCGCGGCTCGTCAAGTATGGGAGGTTTCGGCGGCGGTGGTGGTGGTAGCCGCGGAAGCATGGGTGGTGGTAGTCGCGGCGGTGGCGGCGGCAGCCGTGGCGGCGGCGGTGGTGGTGGTGGTCGTGGCGGCGGTGGCCGAAGGAGGTAACAGACATGAAATGGAATAAATCTATGATGAAGCACACCCGAATTTCTACAGGTTTCGTTGCAGCTACTCTTTTTTGTCTGCTGGCGGCCTCAGCGGTCACGTCGCAGACGACTGTCGAAAAAGCCAGGTCATTCGCGACCGCCGAGGAGGCTGCGAATGCGCTCATCGATGCCGCCGAGAAGTTTGACCAAACGGCGCTCACCGAGATTCTTGGTCCAGACAGCTACGACATCATTCACTCGGGCGAACCTGCCCGGGATCGTGAAGTAGCGCAGAAGTTTGCTGAACAGGCGCGAATCAAAAATAACGTCTCATATCACCCGAAGAACCGTCGTCGCGCGATTCTGGAGATCGGTGAAGACGATTGGCCGTTCGCTGTGCCGATCGTAAAGGTTGGTTCTACCTGGTCGTTTGATACGAAAGCAGGTCGTCAGGAGCTTCTCTACAGGCGGATCGGCGGTAATGAGCTTGATGCAATTACCATTTGCCGCCGGTACGTCGAAGCGCAGCATGAATACGCGCTTCAGAAGCGCGGCACTTCAGGTCAAAACCAGTATGCGCAACGGATCATCAGCACTCCCGGAGCGCAGGACGGGCTGGCATGGCAAGCCAGCGACGGCGCGTGGAATGGTCCAATCGGTGAAAAAGTAGCTGCGGCAATCGCGCGTGGTTACTCGTCGCGAGCTGAACCGTATCACGGCTACTTCTTCAAAGTGTTGAAAGGGCAGGGACCTCAGGCCCCGCTCGGCGAGATGGACTTTGTAGTGAAGAACGTCATGATTGGCGGCTTCGCACTCATTGCCTTTCCCGCGCAATACCGGGTCACGGGTGTTCAGACATTCATGGTGAGCCATGACGGTGTTGTTTACCAGAAAGACCTTGGTCCAAAGACTGTCGAGCTCGCCGGCGCCATCGAGCGATTCAATCCCGACAAAACATGGACGCCTGTTCTGGACCAGTAAAAATAGCGACGGATGACAAAAGGATAGGGTGCTGAAGACCTCAGCACCCTATCCGTTTTTTTATTTGTGTAACCCGTCGCTAGCGGATCACGATCCCAATGCTCAGACGTAAGTTGTCCTGCCGTGTTCCTGGTATGAAAAAGGGCTGGCCCACCGTTTGAAGCGGTGTCGGCACCAGTACGATACCCAATTGCTGGTCGCCGCGATTGATGATGTTCCAGTCCACCTGAACGGCCCGAATTTCAATGCGATCGGTTAGCCTGATGTCGAGACCGCCACCAAACGCCATCGCGAAGCTTGTCTCGTTTACGTGAAAGTCACTGATGCCCAGTACAGCGGGCAGTTGCGGGCTGTCCACGTCGAGCTTTTGATTGGCAACTCCGAACAATGCATGGCCGAACGGCTTGAAGCGCGGCCCGTCTTCCGAATTGTCTTTGACCTGGATACCTCCAAGGAAGTTTTGCAGTGTCGTATCTATAGTGCCGTTGCCGGCGGGTCTCGAAAACTCGTCCTCACGCAGGTGGAGCGAATAGTCAAACTTTGCGCCCACGTATTTATGGAAGTTGCGTGTAATAGCCAACTCGAATCCGCGCAGAGTGTTCCTTTCGCTAAGAAGATCGTTGACTGCTGCACTGTCCGTGTCGTCTCCGAGATTGTCGAAGGTCATTGCGGAATAGCCTCCAAAAAATTCCCACTTCCTGTAATCCTGCGCGACGGCAGCAGTTGCAGAGAGTAGGAGGAAGCCAAAAATTGTCAGTATTCGTTTCGTCAGTTCCATAATCCTTTCCCTTTCAATCCTTCATTCACAACTTTTAGGGCGTTAGCAGAATGTAGCCACAGCGGCATAGGTACGAGCACTGTAAGTTTTGACAGTTACGGCACGCCTGAGTGGTTTCTAGAATTTCATCATCCCGAGTTCTGAGGGTGAGCACGTCTGAAATTAAGGAGAGATGAAATGTCTAAAGACGAAAGGGCGCCTGACGTCCCGGCTACGAGCCCGCAACCCGATTTAACCAGTCCGATCTCTGACCAGTTCATCTCGCAGGAGATCCCGCCTGGTGTAGATCGGCGCACTTTCCTGATGAGAAGTGCAGTCGTCGGCGCGACGACGGTCATGCTGGGCCGCTCTCTCTCGGCACAGGAGAGAACACTCAGATCCACGGCTCCACCGCCACGCGTTTCTGAAGATTTGAACGTGGTGAAGAAGCAGAAGGGGCCGGTGATGACCACTCTCGACGAGTTCTACAAAGTTGGACCAGGTCCTTCGAGCTCGCACACGATCGGCCCGATGCGCATTACTTACGATTTCTATCAACGCGCGATCAAACTGCCGGAAGAAAAGCTCGCGAAGGCAACGGCATTGAAGGTCCATTTGTTCGGGAGCCTAAGCGCCACCGGCAAAGGACATGGCACTGAGCGCGCCGCGTTAGCCGGAATTGTAGGCAAGGAGCCGGCAACGGTTGATCCGGCGTTTCTCGATGGCTTGCGTGACAAGCCTGACCAGACGTTTCAGGTAAAACTCGGACCGAAGACCATTAACGTCAGTCTCGCGGATGTCATCTACGACGCGCCGAAAGGTAACTTTCCACACGCAAACACGATGACGGCCAAGCTCATGGCCGGTAACGAGGTGCTACTCGAGCAGGAGTATTACTCGGTCGGCGGTGGTTTTATCGAGTGGAAAGGCTACACACCTCCGAAGAAGAACGCACCAAAGTATCCATTCTCGACGATGAAAGAGCTGCGGGCACACGCAGAGAAAAACAATCTGTCGATTGCGCAGGTCATGATGGCCAACGAGATGTCGATCGCCGGCAGAACGAAGGAGGAGGTTTATGCCTTCATCGACAAGATCACCAATGCAATGGTCGCCACGGTCAAGTCAGGCCTGAGCGTTTCGGAAGACGACGTGTTGCCTGGTCCAATCAAGCTGCACAGCAAAGCGGCAACGGTCTACAAACGCGCGATGGATGACAAGTTTCAGTCAGACCGCGGCATCGGGGTTGTTTCGGCATACGCGTTGGCTGCGTCCGAAGAAAACGGGCGAGGCCACCTTGTTATCACCGCGCCCACCGGCGGCTCCGCCGGAGTTCTGCCGTCTATCGTCTACGCGCTGGGTGAAGGCGGACGGAAGATGCCGCAGGAGAAGATTCGTGAGGGCATGCTGGCAGCAGCCGCGATTGGTTATCTCTGCAAACACAACGCGACGTTGTCGGCCGCTGAAGGCGGATGCCAGGCAGAGATCGGAGTCGCATCGGCAATGGCCGCGGCGCTGGTTGCGACTGCAAACGACGCAGCACCACGCGTCGTCGAGAACGCTGCTGAATCGGCACTCGAACATCATCTCGGGATGACGTGCGATCCGGTTGCAGGCTTTGTGCAGGTGCCGTGCATCGAGAGATGTGCATTCGGCGCGGTTAAAGCATGGACCGCATACGCGATTGCCAGCAACGAGATCGCGAGCAGGCATCGCGTCGATCTGGACGCGACGATCACCGCGATGGCCCAGACCGCGAAAGAGATGAACAGTAAGTACAAAGAAACGAGCGAAGCCGGTCTGGCTGTCTCCGTGACGCTTTGTTAGCAGCCGGTTTAGCCACGGATTACACGGATTAATTATGGCAACGCCGGCAACGATTGAACTGGTAGGCAAGCGCGATACGCTGAAGAAGAGCGTGCGTGTTGCGACCGTCGCCTGGCTGCTCACCGCGGTTTATTACTTTTTCCAATACGCGCTTCGGTCGGCGCCGGGCGTGATGATGCCGCAGTTGTCTGACGCCTTCGATCTCAATGTCGCCGGCGTCGCTGCAATTGTCGGATTGTTTTACTACGGCTACTCGCCTTTCAGCCTGGTTGCCGGCGCGGCGATGGATCGGTTTGGACCACAGCGGTTGTTGCCCCTCGCCGCGGTTGTCGTCGGGCTGGGAGCACTGCTGTTTGCAACCGGCAGTCGTGAGATAGCCAGTGTTGGACGGTTCATGCAGGGAGCAGGCGGCGTCTTCGCGCTCGTCGGCGCCATCTACATCGCAACGAAAAACTTTCCCGCCTCCAAAGCGGCGACGTTGATTGGCGCGACTCAGATGTTTGGCATGGCGGGTGGCTCGGCGGGCCAGTTTGTTGTTGGACCACTGATTGGACAAGGTCTCAGCTGGAATGCGTTCTGGATTGGCATGGGCGTTCTCGGGCTGCTGATCGGTGTCACTCTTTTCTTTTTGATCCCCAGAGAAGAAAAAACGGAACAACCGGGCGCTGGGTTGAAGAGCACAATGGCGGCGTTCGCTACTGTTTTCAAAAATCCACAGTCGATCCTATGCGGCCTGATCGCCGGGTTGCTCTTCGTGCCGACAACGATTTTTGACATGGTTTGGGGCGTGCGTTTTCTTCAGGATGCGCACGGCCTCGACTATGGCACTGCTGTCATGCGTTCGGCGACGGTCCCGTTTGGATGGATCATTGGCTGCCCGTTGCTTGGTCTAATTTCGGATCGATTAGGACGTCGCAAACCGGTGCTCATCGTATCCGCCGTGCTCCTTTTCAATTGCATGGCCTGGATACTCTTTGGACCAGCCAAGCTCTTTCCGCCGTACGTTCTTGGGCTCTTCACGGGCATCGTCTCAGGGGCAGCGATGCTGCCGTACACGATCATTAAAGAAGCGAACCCGCCACAGTTTGGCGGCACGGCAACCGGTGTCGTCAATTTTCTGAACTTTACTTTCAGCGCCCTGCTGGGTCCGTTGTTCGGCTGGAGCCTGCAACAGATCTCGGGCGGAGCTTCGCACCTGGAGGTGCCACATTTCCAGAGAGCGTTTCAGCCGATGCTGATCGGTGTGTTGCTCGCAATTATTCTCTGTTTCTTTTTGAAAGAGACAGGCGCTCGCGCCAATGACGATATCGACCAAACTCAACCGGGGTAGACCATGAGTCAACAACAAACTGGAACGGGAAAATACGAACGCCTGTTGGAGCGGTGCAAAACTATCGAGGCCATTCCAACCGCGGTTGCGCACCCGTGTGAAGAGTCGGCTTTGACGGGGGCGATCGAAGCGGCGCAGGCAGGACTCATCGCGCCGATCCTCGTCGGTCCTGCTGCAAAGATCGAACAGGTCGCAAAATCTGCAAACATCGATTTGGGCAAACTAGAGATCGTCGATGCTCCGCACAGCATGGAGTCGGCTAAAAAAGCAGTAGACCTGGTCAAACAGGGTCGAGCGGAAGTGTTGATGAAGGGAAGTCTTCATTCAGACGAGCTGCTGTCGGCGATTGTTTCCCGCGACGGCGGTTTGCGCACCGGCCGCCGGGTCAGTCACGTGTTTGTGATGGACGTGCCGACGTATCACAAGGTGCTCATTGTTACGGATGCGGCAATCAACATCGCACCGACTCTCGAAGACAAGGTCGACATCTGCCAGAACGCGATCGATCTGGTCAATTCGCTGCGCCCCGACAAACCCGAGAAGCCGAAAGTAGCAATACTCGCCGCCGTCGAAACGGTCACTACCAAGATGCCGGCGACGATTGATGCCGCTGCGCTCTGCAAGATGGCTGAGCGTGGTCAGATCAAGGGAGGGATACTTGATGGTCCCCTCGCGTTTGATAACGCGATCAGCAAACAGGCAGCCGAGACGAAAGGGATCAAGTCAGCGGTCGCTGGCGATCCGGACATTTTGCTGGTCCCGGATCTCGAGGCCGGAAACATGCTCGCAAAGCAGTTGACCTTTCTCGCTAACGCCGACAGTGCCGGGCTCGTCCTGGGTGCGAAAGTGCCGGTGGTCCTTACCAGCCGCGCCGACAGCGTGCGTTCTCGAATCGCCAGTTGTGCAGTCGCGGCCCTCGTGGCCCACGCGCGCCGCGGCAGGTTATAGAAGGTAGCGAATACGCCGGAGGTTATAGAACACACGCATACGCCGAAGGCGTTGGCTAAATCCAGCCCA
>DASUPZ010000516.1:0-6136 GCA_036280855.1 Pyrinomonadaceae bacterium
CTTGGAGTGCGGCGACTTGTCGCCGCTTTGGTCCCAAGTTACGCACCTCTGAGTGCGGACAATCGGCGACAAGTCGCCGCACTCCAAGGAGGCGCGTATAGGCTTATGCGGTATTACGCATACCTCGCGGCGCGGCGGGGCCGAAATGAGCGGCTCGAGATGCGTGGGACTGGAAAACGCGCAGGCGCTTTAGCGGCGCTTACGACCGTTACTTCGGAAGAACCGGCAAAACTCGCAGACTTCATGCGCCTGACGGGCTGCCCCGTGAGTCGCTCAATCGCTCTCATCGCAAGCTCATCAGCGGGCGCTACGATCGAGATCGCCTGCCCCTGATTACCTGCTCTGCCGGTGCGTCCTACGCGATGCACGTAATCTTCGGGAGCTGCCGGCACGTCGTAATTGATAACGTGTGACACGGAATCGATATCCAATCCGCGTGCGGCGATATCAGTTGCCACCAGGACACGTGCGCGGCCCTCGCTGAAAGCGCGTAACGCTTCTTCACGTTGCGGCTGCGTGCGATCCGCATGAATGCGTTTCACCTTATGGTCGCGTGCCTGGAGCACGTGCGAAAGCCGCTCAGCTCCTCGTCGTGTTCGTGTAAAGATCAGCACGCGCTCAAAAGGCTCGCGTTCTTTTTCAAGCAATTCCAGCAGGAGAGCGGTCTTCGATTCCTGTGGTACCTGGTAAGCGACCTGGTCCACCAGGGCCGCCGCGCGACCACGAGTGCTCACTTCCACCAGCTTCGGATCTTTCATTGTCGAACGAGCAAGTTGCTCGATGCTTGAAGACATCGTTGCTGAGAACAGAAGTGTTTGCCGTTTCGCGGGCAAGAGGGCAAGCACGCGCCGGATCGCCGGCAGGAAGCCCATGTCCAACATGCGATCGGCCTCGTCAAGGACCAGAACTTCGATCGTAGAAAGTTGGACCGTGCCGCGCTCTACCAGGTCGAGCAAACGTCCTGGTGTAGCGATCAAAACAGCAGCGCCACGTCGCAGCTCGGCAATCTGTGTTCGTATGTTTGCGCCGCCAATCGCAAGCACGCTGCGGTTGGTCTTCGCGCGGTTTAGCGCCGCGTAATTCTCCTGAGTCTGGAGTGCCAGCTCACGCGTCGGCGCGAGCACGAGCACGCGCAGACCGGGTCGAGCACTTCCGCTCAGTCTCTGAATGATTGGCAGTAGAAATGCCGCAGTCTTACCGGTGCCGGTTTCGGCACAGCCGATCACGTCGCGACCAGTGAGAATGACCGGTATCGCCTGACGTTGAATCAGTGTAGGTGTTTTGTATCCGAGAGACTCGCAGGCGCTCACTTGTGTGGGCGCGAGTCCCAGTTCCGAAAAGTTCATAATGTTCCTTAATTCGTTCCGCTACCGGAACGTAGTATTCGTGTGAATGTAAGTGCAGGCAGTCTCTTCCATCCTCGCGTATTTTGAGCGCGAGAAATGGAAGAGCAAATCTGCTTTGGGAGTGATGAGGATTACCAGCGAGGCTCGCGTCGATTTCCGCCGCCCTGATTGCCGCCGTGATTACCACCACCGTGACCGCCGCGATAGCCACCGCCACCGCCGCCGCGGTTACCGCCACCGAAGTTGCGTCCGCCGCCGCCGCCACCGCGAGTTTCGCGTGGCTTCGCTTCATTGACCTTCAAAGCACGGCCGCCTATTTCCTTACCATTAAACTGGTCTATAGCTGCCGCAGCTTCGGCATTGGTGGACATTTCGACAAACGCGAATCCGCGTGAGCGCCCGGTCTCGCGGTCTTCGACCACGTTTGCTGACTGAACAGTGCCCGCCTGAGCAAACAGCTCCTGGAGATCCTCGCTGGTAGTTTGAAAAGCGAGATTTCCAACATAAAGTTTCGTTGACATCAGATATACCTTTCCCCTTTGGGAATGAAAAAGAAGCTTGCTGCGAATCGGATGGGCTTCGGCGAAACGGTTGCCGTTCGAAGGACCGGGTTCGGATGCTCGTCTAGAGCGCTTCCAGAGTTTGAAACAAGCCTGCTCTCGAACTATCCAAAACGTCCGGCGCTGTTACTTTGTGGCGCAGGGCGCATCACCGTCGATGCGCGAGAGAAGGTTAACCGTCACTACGATGCCTTATTTACGGATTGGTTGCAACCCGCCGCGGGAAGAAAACGCTGCCGGCCCTCAACGAATGCGCCCGGGAATTCCAAATATCAGCTTGGAACGGCGCGCCCTTTTAACCCTTGATCCTGTGCAGTATCGGTCGTCTCAGGGTCATCCCCGGCATAATCGCCGGCGACGTCTCTTTCATCAGCGTCACCTTTCGACTCGTCACCACGGCTGACACGACGCTTCATCTCAGTCGCGTCCTCGTAGGCTGACTCTTTGCCGAGTTTTTCGGGATTTTCTTCGGGTTGCATAACTAAAACTAGCAAGGCCACGAGTTCCCGTCTGTGCGCTCCCGTACGTTGAAGAGCGTTCCCAAACAGGCCTTTGCAGAACATGCGACCTTTAGTGGACAGGTGAAGACGTGTGTGTATTCGGAAGTCTACATTCCGGAACAACATTGATGCCTATTATTGGAGTACTGCTCCGGCACCGGGCTTGCCATACCTCACTCCAACGATGAGCTACCTCGCTTCACAAACCAATTCTAGACGTGAACCCACACTCCACGAGGAACCATTATGGAAGTCCGCACTGGCATCGCCCTATTTTCAAATCTACGCGACAGAGGACCGTTTCGTCAGACAGTAATCTTCGATCCGTTTAGTCGGCCAATCCTGAAACTCTTTCCCGGTCTCACTGGTTACACGATCGGCTTTCGTCAAGGCTTCACCGCCACAGACAAAAACGACCATCCGTTGGGCCGGTTACACGTGCAACTGGAAAACTGGACCTTCAACGGCCATCAGGCGTCGGTCGAGGTTTCGTTTGGACTGCGCGACTGGTCCGGTGACTGGGACGACGTTTATGAGGGCTCGGTCAAGTGTGCCGCCATCGCCGAACTCGAACCGGCCTCAACCATGCCCACCAGTTCCTTGTTGAGCATCATCGGCATCGAATTCACACAAGTGACGCAGGCATTTCAGAGTGCGCGCCACCTCACCGATGCTTCAGATGTGCGTCCGAATAACTCAATTCCTCTGGTTGCGAATAAACCAACCGTAGCACGTGTGTTTGTCAACTACTCCGGGACCAGACCTGAGGAACTCATTGTCGGCCAGCTGGAAGTTTCGTCTCCGAGTGGAAGCTGGACCAGTCCACGCGACAATCTCCGGGCCATTCCGGCGTTGCCTGCTGATCAGATCAATCGAGGGGATATTACTCACTCGCTCAATTTCAGAATCCCCGACGAACATTGTCGCGGGACCATCAGGGTAAGCGCCCGAGCGGGCGCTACCATTTCGACTGACGTTTCGCCAACGTTCGAAACGCGGGCCTTATTTCGTGCGATTCCGCGATTCAACCTGCGCGTCGTACCGTTCGACTTCCGCGCTGGAGGCATGGCGGACTCCTGGCGCGCCGGTGGTCCAGGTGGTCCGGGGTTGCCTGACATACCTGGTCCACAAATGATTATCACCGGCCTAATGCAGCGGGCTCAAAGAATGCTGCCGGTTGATCAACCAAACCTGACGATCGATGAAACCGCGCAAATGATCAGCAGTCCTGTGTCCGGGTCCGTCGATGAAGGGCGCGGCATGTTCAATATGATGTTAGACCGGTTGATAGCTCTGCGAGGTGATTCGGAGGACATTGTGCTCGGTCTGTTTCCGGGTGGCACATTTTTCGGAACGATTGGAGGTATGGCGGAGCCGGGTAGAGTAGCGGGTGCATTCGCAGGTCCAGCAGAAACCGCACCTGCGACCATCGTTCACGAGCTTGGACACGTGTTTCGCCGGCATCATGCGCCCAGCGATAACGGAATGAACGTCTTCATGGACAGGCAGAGTGAAACCGACAGCAACTATCCTGTGTATGAGCCATTCCCGCGGGGTAGCATCGGCGAGTTTGGTTTTGACCCGATTGACATTGCTGTTAGAGATCCGAGCCGGTTCCTCGATGTGATGACAACAAACGACCTCGGGAATCGCGGTATATGGATCAGCCCGTACACCTATCTCGGTCTCATGCGATCGATAACAGGCATGTCAACGGCAAAGTTTGACGTGCCACGAAAGAATCTGGAGTGGGCGCCTGATGGATCGATGGGTTGCTTCAAAGCTCCTCCGGATACGCAAGTTACCGGGCAGAAAGTATTAACACTTTTCCTGGGCTTAACAATCGCTATCGACGGCTCCGTAAGTCGCCAACCTTCGTTCTGTTTTCCCGCAAGAATCGAGGCACCCGATCCGCAACAAACGGACTACTGGCTGGAATTCAGGGACGCAAACGATGTGTCGCTCGCTGTTCATCCACTTCATGCAAGCGGCAATGAATGGCCCTTGAGGTTCAGAGCATCGATCTCCTTTCCCAAAAGCGCGAAAGCGATGCTCGTGTGGCATGGCAAGCAAGTGATTCACCAGGAGGGAATACCCGATCCACCCTCGATCGAAGCAAGTGCCGAATATCTCGAGAAAGAAAAGATATTCCGAGTTAGTGCGTCTAGTCCGGAGGCGAATAAGCTCTGGTACTTAGTGCATTGGCAGGACGAAGAAGGTACGTGGCGCGGCATCAGTGGTCCAACTCAGGACACGTCTGTGCCGGTTCCCAACTCGCTGTTTGAAAACAGGCGCGAGCTGAGGATACGCGTACTCGCCAGCTCGGGCATCGCAACGGGAAGCGCAGAGATTGTTCTCCCCCGTCCCAAAGATCTGCTCCCTAAACAATCACAATTACTGGTGCTTGGTGATCAGAATGATGCGGGCGATGCGATGTTGCGAGTTGCGGTCCTGACAGGAGACGGCAAAGTAAACACTGTGCCTGACGCAATCTGGACCAACGATCAAAACCAGCAGATCGGCCGAGGCGCCACCTTTCAATTGAAAAATATGACCGGCGGAAAGATGGCAATCAATGTGAGCGCATTGACGGAGAAGCAGACGGTCGTCAGCCGCAAGTTAGAGGCGGAAGAAAAAGACGGCACAATTTGTCTCAGGGATCTGGTACTCAAGAAGCTTGTAGACGACAAGTAGTCGTCATACCCGAACTGATACCGATAGGAGGTCTTTATGCTTGTATCGAATTTACAGATCGCAGATTTCAACAGATCGAGGCAACGGAGCGCCGCGCCTTTTACATTTGATCCCATGGTTCTCAATGTAAGGCTGGATGGACCAGCGCGGCAGGTCACTCCGTTATTAACCGGCATGAACGTCCGCTACTCGCCAGGCGACAACGATAGCGGCAATGATCGTTGGATCGGTCAGTTACAAGTGGAACTGGAGGTCGTGCGCGATGGCACGAGCCCGTGGGTTCCTGGTACTCAAGACGTTCCCATTCGAGTTAGATACCTGTTGCGTGACTGGAGCGGAAATGTTGACGACCGGTTCGATGGAACAATTCAGTTTGTAGTGGTTGGAATTGAAGCATAGACGGCCGCATTTGTCCGGCGGAATTGTCCGTCCGAACTCTGTGTCCTCGATGTCTCTGTGGCGTTTTCCTCACAGCAACCACAGTGATTACAACAACGTAAAAAGTTGTTGCGCATAGTTTACCCGCGCTGTATCTTGTAATGGACCAGACCGATCGTTGTCTGGTCCATATTTACCTCCTGCCCCGACTCTCATCAGGAAAATTTCACAAGATATGAAGCTAACCGAACGGTTTCTTCGACAGCCGTGTCTGGCTGCCGCGAGCATTATTCTGATTGCTTTAAGCGCGTATGTAACGAGTGCTAAGACAAACACTTCCCGAGCAACCGGGCAGACGACTTCTTCAGCCGGCGAAACTATTTTGACTCTGTCGGATTTTAACGCAGTGGGCGACGGCGTCACTGATGATGGTCCAGCTTTGCAGCGAGCACTCGAAGCGCTCGCCCATGTGGGAGGCGGCACGCTGCTCATCCCCGCTGGTCAGTATCTGATTGCGACGCCCGTCGTAAAAGATTTCCTGGGCACCAGTGCCACCACGATAAAGATTCAGGGTGTTCCATCCAACACCATGCCTGCTGCGCCAACTGCTACCGGTCAGTCTCTGGCGGCAGGGTTGGATCTCGTTTCGGAATTCATC
>DASUPZ010000517.1:0-8275 GCA_036280855.1 Pyrinomonadaceae bacterium
ATCGGGCGGACCATCGATGTTTCCGCAGTGGGCGCTCGAACTGCTTCGTCCCATCGTTGCGTTTGTGAGCCGGCTGTTTTGGAAGATCGAGTTCTACGGCGTTGAGAACGTGCCGCAGCGTGGCGGAGTGATTATCGCTGCCAACCACCAGACCTACATCGATCCTTTCTGGCTCTCACTCGAGATCAAACGACCCACACGTTACCTCGCCTGGAGCGCGGCTTTCAGTTGGCCGATCATTGGAAAGTGTCTGACGTGGTTGGGTGCGTGGCCCTTGGCACTCGAAGGCAGCGATCCGAAAGCTATTCGTCGATCATTGCAATGGCTGCGTGACGGTGGTGCCGTGGTTATTTTTCCTGAAGGCGCGCGCAGCAATCCGAGTGGATCCCTTGAACGATTCAAAGCGGGCGCTGTGAGATTGGCGTTGGAAGCAGACGTGCCGATTTTGCCGGTGACGATCAAGGGCGGGAATCGCGTGTGGCCGAAGGGTTGGCGTTTTCCGCGCCGGGGAAAGATAACGGTCACGTATCATCCGCTGTATCACGCGTCGCCGTGTCAGGATGAAGAGACACGTGCGTGCGCGCGGCGTGAGAGTGAGAAGCTGGCGGCTGTGATTGCTTCGGCCCTTTAGCGCGGATTAACGCGGATTTTAAATCAGGATTTGCATCATCGCGTCGTGGATGAGGCCGTTCGTGGCCAGGACCTGTTCGTTGTAGATATCAAGCGGCTCGTCTTTGTAATTCGTGATCTTTCCGCGCGCTTCTGTTATCAAGAGCGCACCTGCGGCGATGTCCCACGGGCTCAAACCGTCTTCCCAAAATCCATCGAAACGCCCACATGCAACATACGCGAGATCGAGTGCCGCTGAACCATCGCGCCGCACCGCTTGCGCAGCCATCGTGAAATTCGTGAACTCACGCGCGAAGTCCGGACGCTCGCGAACGTTGTATGGAAAGCCCGTACACAACATCGCGCTATTCAATTGTTCAACTGACGACACACGAATCTTCCGTTCGTTGAGGGTAGCGCCCTGGCCGCGCTCCGCCGCAAACATCTCATCGCGCATTGGATCGTAAACCACACCGATTTCGAGTTGACCTGAGTGTTCGAGCGCAATCGACACGCAGAAACACGGGTAACCGTGCGCGTAGTTTGTAGTACCGTCGAGCGGATCGATGATCCACTTCCAATCGCTGCGCTTGCCGCCGACCAGAACCGCCTCGCCGGACTCTTCAGCCAGGATCCCATGCTGCGGATAGTAAGAACGTATTCTCTCGATGATCAGGTTTTCAGCAGCGATGTCGGCTTCGGTGACGAGATTGATGTCGCCTTTGGTGCTGACCTTCGCGGACCCGAGGCGTTGGACCAGCAGCGAGCCTGCATCACGCGCCATGTCTATGGTGAAGTTAAGCACGTGAGGTCCTCATCTTTGACGCAGAAATCTTCAGAACTTCCTGCACCTGCCGGTCCCAGTACTCCCACGAATGATCGCCGGGAAGCTGGCGAAACTCGTGCGCGATTTTCTTTTCAAACATGAGTGCCGCGAGATCGCGATTCGACGGAAAGATCAAAGGAGAATCCGCGGTGCCGCAATCGAAGTAAAAATAAGGGAGAGAACTGACACGAGCAGGTGTGAGCTTCTCGATGATCGAGAAGAGATCGTTTGCGAGACGTGTTTCGCTGCCGGCGGGACCGAACAGCTTTACAGAATCTCCCCAACGCGCTGCAGCAAACTCTTGTTCACTAAGCCGCGGCGCCGAGAACGCACCGCTCATTGAACCGGCAAAAACAAACATGGCAGGCGATTTCAGACCGAACTTGATCGCGCCGTAGCCGCCCATCGAAAGTCCTGCGATCGAACGAGCATAACGAGCTTCGATCGTGCGATAGCGTTTCTGCACGTCGGGTATTAGTTCCTGAAGGATGTAGCTTTCGTATTGGTCGACGTACCAACTGTCGTTGCCTTCAGGCGTAACGACGATCATGCGATAGCGGGCAGCGTAATCCGCGAGATTTGTCCGGGAAACCCAGTCGGAGTAATGGCCGGTTAGACCATGAAGAAGATAAAGCACCGGGTAACGCGTGGTGCGTGAAGTGTTGTAGTCAGTGGGCAGGATGACATTGTACGGGAGCGTGGCATTGACCAGCTTGCTTTGAAACTGGACTGTCTCGACGCGACCGTTGGCGCACGCGGATGCACACAGAAAAAAAGAAAGCAGGATTACACGGATCGGCATGTAAATCTTCTTAATCATGCAAATCCTGTAGAGGAATGTGGATTCCCTTCGCGCGTGCAGTCTCTTCAGCGGTCTCGTAGCCCGCGTCGACGTGTCGCGCGACACCGAGCCCCGGATCGTTCGTCAACACACGATTCAACCGTTTCGCCGCCTCGTCCGTGCCGTCCGCGACCGACACCTGCCCTGCGTGCAACGAATACCCAATCCCAACGCCGCCACCATGATGAAACGAAACCCAGCTTGCGCCACTCGCCGTGTTCAGCAAAGCATTCAGTATGGGCCAATCGGCGACTGCATCCGTACCGTCTTTCATCGCTTCCGTCTCGCGAAACGGCGACGCAACCGAACCGGTGTCGAGATGATCGCGGCCAATCGCGATCGGCGCCTTCAGGTCTCCACGCTTTACGAGATCGTTGATCGCCTCGCCCATCTCTGCGCGTTCGCCATAACCAAGCCAGCAGATACGAGCGGGCAGTCCCTGAAACTGAACCCGATCGCGCGCGAGTCGCAACCAACGGTTCAACGTTCGATCTTCAGGAAACATCTCGAGCGCGAGATCATCCGTCTTGCGAATGTCTTCCGCGTCACCCGAGAGTGCTACCCAGCGAAACGGACCTTTGCCCTCGCAGAAAAGCGGCCGAATATACTCGGGCACAAAACCCGGTATCTCGAAGGCATCTTTACATCCGGCATCGAACGCCTGCTTGCGAATGTTGTTGCCGTAATCAAACGCAACCGCGCCTGAACGCTTCAGCGCGAGCATCGCTTCCACATGCCGCGCCATCGACTCCTTCGATCGTTCTACGTACGCGGACGGATCGCTCTCACGCAGCTCGGCGGCCTGATCCAGCGTCACGCCCGCGGGCACGTATCCATTCAACGGATCGTGAGCGCTGGTTTGATCGGTTATGACATCGATCTTTAATCCGCGTTTCACGATCTCCGGCAACACTTCCGCGCAGTTCCCCACCAGCCCGACAGAGATCGCGCGCTTCTGCTCGAGCGCGTCTTCGCAAATATCCAACGCCTCATCGAGAGTCATCGCCATGCGATCGCAGTACCCCGTGCGCACGCGACGCTCGATACGCACGGGATCGACGTCGATACCGAGAAACACAGCACCATTCAACGTCGCCGCGAGGGGCTGAGCGCCGCCCATGCCTCCCATGCCGCCCGAAACAACCAGCCTGCCGGAAAGATCTCCGCCGAAATGTTTGTCAGCCATCGCTGCAAACGTTTCAAACGTGCCCTGCACGATGCCCTGCGTGCCGATGTAGATCCAGCTACCGGCAGTCATCTGGCCGTACATCATCAGCCCACGGCGTTCGAGCTCGTGAAAGTGCTCCCAGTTGGCCCAGGCACCGACGAGATTCGAGTTCGCGATCAAAACCCGCGGCGCGTAGTCGTGAGTGCGAAACACTGCAACAGGCTTCCCCGACTGGACCAGCAACGTCTCGTCGTTTTCGAGCACGCGCAACTCGCGCACGATTGCTTCGAACGACGACCAGTTGCGCGCAGCTTTTCCGGCGCCACCGTAGACGATCAACTCTTCGGGACGTTCGGCAACGTCAGGATCGAGATTGTTCATCAGGCAGCGAAGCGCCGCCTCCTGATGCCAGCCTTTGCAGTTCAACTGGGCGCCACGCGGGGCGTGAATAACCCTGTGGTCCATCGCGACTATTCTTTAGAACTCCAGAGCCGCCGGAACCAACTCGCAGTGTCGGTCTTTGTTAACTGTTCCAATTCGCCTGAGTCGAGCCACGTGCCGGCACACTTGTCGCAACTATCGATTGCGACGTGCTCAATCATGACTTCTTTCAAGGTACCGTCACAGCGTGGGCACTTCATCGACGAGGTACCCGCCTCTTTCGCCTGGACGGCCAGTCGGATTTTTTCGCGCAGCTTCTCGATCGCTTCCTGGTTCTTGCGGTGAAAGTATTCCTCTTCCATACCTTTTCTACGATCGTCCATTCCGTTTGACATATTCAGTTCCTTTCCTTTGGACCAGTTTACACAGCTGCAAATTCACCACGGCGAATCGCCTCGGTGACTCTTTCGATATCGACCGACATCACGCGATCGTTCGTCAGCGGCGGTACAAACTTGCGCACGATCTCGTACGCCTGCTTCACACCGCGACCGGGTGCAAGCGAAGCGCGATACTCGAGCGCCTGCGCACCAGTAACCAACTCGATCGCGGTTGCCATCTCCGCAAGGCTGACGATCGATCTGAGTTTTACGGCGGCCGTCATACCCATCGACACGTGATCTTCTTTACCGCCGTCGGTCGGCACGTTGTCGATACTCGCCGGATGGGCCAACACCTTCGCTTCGTTCAGGAGCGCCACCGCCGTGACCTGCAGCATCATGAAACCCGAAGCGATGCCGGGCTGCGGCGTTAGAAACGGAGGTAGTCCCTCGTTCGAGTCGGGGTTTACCAGCCTGTCGATGCGCCGTTCGGTGATACTCATCAAGTCTGTCAAAGCAATGGCGGCGTAGTCAAAAACGAGTGCGAGTGGCGCGCCGTGAAAGTTTCCGCCCGACAACACTTCACCGGTGTCTGGAAAAACGAGTGGATTGTCTGTTGCACTGCCACTTTCGATTTCGACAACTTGTCTCGCGTGTGCGAGTGCTGTGCGGATCGCGCCGTGCACTTGCGGCATGCAACGCAGGCTGTACGCGTCCTGCACGCGTGGATCGTTTGTGAGGTGCGACGCACGAATCTCGCTGTCGCGGAGCAGTTCGCGCAAGTGTGCGGCAACTTCGATCTGCGCGGGATGCGGACGGGCAGTGTGGATGCGTTCATCGAAAGCGACGGGAGTGCCTTTCAGCGCTTCGAGCGCCATTGCGCCGGCCACGTCCGCGAGACGCACAAGATGCTCAGCGCGATGAAGCGCAAGTGCGCCGATTGCGCCCATGGCCTGCGTGCCGTTTAGCAGCGCGAGACCTTCTTTGACTTCGAGTTTAAGCGGATCGATCCCGGCGTGTTCGAGAGCGACTCCGGCCGCCACGCGTTCGCCACGATAGAACGCTTCGCCTTCTCCGATTGCAGCAAGGGCAAGGTGTGCGAGTGGAGCAAGGTCGCCGCTCGCGCCGACACTTCCCTTTTCAGGAATGACCGGCGTGACGCCTTTCTCGAGCATCGCGATAAGCGTGTCGATCACGAGTGGACGCGCGCCGCTGAACCCTGACGCAAGCACGTTTGCACGCAACAACAACATCGCGCGCGCCTCGGGTTCCGGCAGCGGATTACCCAGTCCACACGAATGACTGCGAACAAGATTCAACTGCAATTGGAGTAAGTCAGACTTGTCGATGCTCACGTCTGACAACTTGCCGAAACCGGTGTTGACACCGTAAACCGTGCGACCTTCGTCGACGATGTTTTGGACCACCTTGCGTGCTTGTCCGACGCGCGCACGTGCGTCGGAGGCGAGACTTACGTGTTCGCGTCCGTACGCGACGTCTGCAATCTGCTGCAGAGACAGTTGTTGACCACTAAGTTGAAGCATAGGAATAAAGCCACAGATTACACAGATCTACACTGATTAATCCGTGAAATCTGTGAAGAATCCGTGGCTACGCCCTTGTTTTATCCGGTGTTTCGGAGATATCGATCTTTTTGAACTCTGCGGTTGTCCCGCTGCGACTGCTCACACGCTGGCGCGCTCGCTTGGCGCGCACGGTGGTGCGTCTAGTCGTGGCCGCCGTCCAGCTTGTCATTCGCTTCAGCGGCCGCAATGAAAACTCGTGTTTCGGCAACACCTCACCCGTCGCCTCGCGCAGTCGAACTGTTCCAATCGCAAAGAAAAATACCGCGACATTGAAAACAATTCCGATTGTGAAAACGATCCATCCGGGAACAATTCCGACGGTGGCGCGGTCGATGAAAACGTCAAAATCGCGTGCCGGGAACGGCGTTAGATAAACTTTCAGGTTCCAGCTCAACGCGAGCAACGCAAAGATCCATAGGTAGTTGCGGCGCAAACGGCGGCCGACAGCTTCCCACTCGGTGATCGTGAAGTGGGGCGTGATTAGATCGGCAGCGAGATGCTCTGCCCACGATTCTTCAGCCGGCCGGTTTTCCGGCACGAGCATGTGCGCGAAGTATCCTGTCTCGAGAATTCTCACGCGGCTCGACCAGATTTCGTAGTAACGATAACGGCGCGCTTCCATCAACAGGAAGATCGCGACGAGGATCGAGTTGATCGGGATCACGAAATGCGGGTTGTTTGGGGAGCTGAAGACGAATGAAAGCGTCGCGCCTGCGGTGATCACCGCCCAGTTTGTCGTGGTGTCGAGCCGGTTTCGCCATGTGTTGGAGCGCTGCACCTCGCCGCGGTAGAAATGGATCATCGCGGTGTTGAACTCAGCGGGAGACATGCGTCGCATCAGGCTTGCAGCCGACTGAGCGGAGGCTTCCGGAGGCGGTTCGACCGGCGGCGCCGTTCTGAGTCGCCCGGGACCTCTGTCTGTCGATAATGGACCGCTGCCTCTTTCTCTTTGACTTGCTTCGGTGGACATGGGAAACGGGGAGCGCGCGGGCCGGGACTGGAGCGCGGAACTCCGGAAACTGATAATAGCACGATGCCGGTTCTAATGCCGTTTCGTTTCAGGCCTAATCCACGGTTGACACTATTTCGGCGTGCGCCCTATAGTGGCCGTTCGTTGTTTGAAGGACCTGAGAGCGCAAGTATGACTGCCGCGGAAACAGAGGTTGACGAACACTGGATGCGGCAGGCCCTGGCCGCCGCCCGCGAAGCCCAGGCAGCCGGCGAAGTGCCCATCGGCACTTGTATCGTCAGCGAAAATCAACTCGTCGCCGTTTCCGGTAATCGCACGCGCACCGACTGCGATCCCACAGCCCACGCTGAAATCGTTGCTCTTCGCGAAGCCGCCAGTAAGCTGCGCAACTACCGGCTCACGGGCATCGATGTTTACTCGACGATCGAGCCGTGTGCGATGTGCGCAGGAGCTTTGATACAGGCGCGCGTGAGACGTTTGATTTACGGCGCGCCGGACGAACGCGCAGGCGCAGTTGTAAGCCGCTTTCGGATCTGCGACACAGATTTCCTGAACCACCGCATCCAAATCAGTGCGGGCGTTTTGGAACATGAATGCCGCGCGCTCATGCAGGAGTTTTTCCGGAGCAGGAGAAGCGAAACTAGACCCGGAGAGGTCGCATAGTGGATTAGTGCACCGGTCTCGAAAACCGGAGTGGCTTAACGGCCACCGTGGGTTCGAATCCCACCCTCTCCGCCAGACTTTTAGCCACAAAAGGGCACATAAAGCACAAACGAATTTGTGTTTGAAAATGTGAGTTTATGTTTTGTGCTTTTTGTGCCCTTTTGTGGCTCTGGAGAGGTGCAGGAGTGGTTGAACTGGCAGCACTGGAAATGCTGTGAACGGGGAACCGTTCCGTGGGTTCGAATCCCACCCTCTCCGCCAGCAATCGATTTCCCCCGACGCCCCTACAACAGCATTTTTCTATTCGGGGGACATCGATGAGCGACGACAAGTTAGCGATTGACGAGGCCCGCCGCGCGGCCCAGCACGGATCGGTAAAGAGCCAGGTTGAAGGCGAAGTCAACGCCGAAATCAGTGAACGCGCGGCAGTAAAAGCGACACCAGGTGAATCGCAGAGAATCGATCACGTCGCTGGTGAGTTCAGGTCGAAAGCAGTAAACGAAGTTGTTGACACAGAGCGCGAAGTGGAGCGCTCGAGATCGCTCGCGCGGGTTTCGCAGGTTGTTGATTACATCTTCTGGGTAATCTACGCGCTGCTCGCAATGCGGTTTCTGCTGGCGTTAATGGCAGCGCGCAGCAGCGCCGGGTTCGTACAGTTTATCGTTACGGTCAGCAATCCGTTTTACCTGCCTTTTCAAGGGATTGTCGCGAGCCCGCGAACTGATGGCGGGCACACGTTGATGCTTCCGATCGTAATTGCCATAATCGCGTACGCGCTGCTTCATCTAGCCATCAACGGGCTTTTGAGAATGTTTGCGCATCGCAAGACAGAGATTTGAGCAACTAAAATC
>DASUPZ010000518.1:0-7364 GCA_036280855.1 Pyrinomonadaceae bacterium
TTGCAGATCGCGATCTTTTGATCGGGCGCGACTTCGGTTGGTTCTTCGCGTGGCAATTCTTTGCCGTTGACGAGGGTGGGGTTCCGGCCCTTTGCTACGAGCCAGTAGCGTCCCTCGTTGTCCCGCGACAACACGGCGTGAACGCGGCTGACTTCCGGATCGCCTTTGATCGGCAAATCCACTGAGATACTTCGCGATCCGCGCCCGATCGTGATCTCGTGCTTCATAACCGGCACCACGCCTTCACGCACGCCATCACGCCATACTTCAACTGAGTACAGCGGCGATGCCTTGGGCCGCACGACCGTTTGCTCATTCTCGCTAACGTCTGAGGCACGCTCGACAACAGTATCATTCGGATTGAACGCCGGAGCAGTGCGCGACGGGTCGACACGCGGCGTCACCATCGTGTGACCACTCTCAGTCTCGTCCCAAACTGCCTGCACGCGAAACTCACCCTTGTTCAACGTGCCATCCACACGCAGCTCGACGGCAAACGACTTCACTGCCAGTTGCGTGGTCCCACTCAGCTCACGCGCGCGTTCCGATAAAACGTGGAACAGCCCCTGTTCGAGTCCACGACGTTTGTCGCCTTGCCACTCTTTGTCGTCGTCGGCGCTGAGGTAAACGATATACTCCCGGGGAATGTAAGTTGGACCACCAGGCGGCGTGAACATCTCGCGCTGCATGGCCGCTTCGACCTCACGCGCGATCCGCACCAGAAACTCTTCCCAAACGCGCCGGGGTTTTGCGTGTTCGTCGGCGGCCTCGAGCAAGTCTTCGCCGGTCTCGCCGTCTATCCATTTTCTGATCGATTCAATCAGGCCCAAGTGAGGCTTCTCCCTCCCTGTCAATCAAAGTTCAGTCAAATTTTACATATCTCCGATTTACCCAGCCACGGTCGGACGAATAAGGATCAGTCTTGGGCCGGCCGTGTACAACCACCTGCACTTCAATCCAGTTGTTCTCAGCAGCTAAGACTTTCACTTTTGAACCCGATTCCGCAAGTCCAATCGGACTATTTGCGGCACTTGCGACCGGGCGCAGGTTCACGTCAGTAGTTGTAACACCTTCACGCCCGATCACGGGAGGCTCAGGCGCAGGTCGTTGAATCGCCGCGAGCGGGTTCCAGCGTGTCGTGACGTATTTATGCGTCGCGAGGAGCATTCCCGAAAACGCGAGTATCAAACCAAGCGCAACGAGCGCGCGCCGTTTTTTGCTTGCCGGCAACACCGAACTCGGCGGTATCGCATTCTTCAACGCGTGGCGTTCCTTCTGCCCGTTTGACGCTTCTTCGCGCGCGCGCAGCGCCCGCTGCCGCTCGACTTCAACGCTGATCGGAACGACGATCCGCGGGCGCTTGCCCGTATCAAGCTCAGCGATTATCGCTTCTCGCGGAACCTCAAACTGTGCGCGTGGCGGCGCCGCTTCAGTGAAAACTTCATCAGGCTCGACTAAAAGCTCCGCGCTTGGTTTGCGACGAATCTCCTGCACAGTCGCAGGAACCATCTGCAAGGGCCTGGTCGGTGGCAAACTCGCATCGGCCAGATCGTCCCAGAATTCCTCGACCGTTTGATAACGTTGCTCAGGACGAGTTTGAGTTGCTTTCTCGAGTACTCGCAGCATCGTGCGACCCCACGCAGCATCACGCATCTGCAAAGGCAGATCCGTTATTGCATGTTGCGCGAAGCGTCGCGGTGATTCGCCTGCGAGCAGCGTGTAAGTGGTCTTTGCGAGCGAGTAGATATCCGCGGCCGGCGTTAACTGGCCGTGTTTCATTCCTAATCTGGACGTGTCGAGCTGGCCCGTTTGCACGAGCGGATTGTGTTCGGGAGCGGAGTAGATATTTGTCCCCACTCGCGTGATCGCACCGTCGACGCCGTCAAGCCGCGCCACACCGAAGTCTGCGATTTTGACGACTTCCTTGTCAGCAGTCAGCAGCAGGTTCTGCGGTTTGATATCGCGATGGATCACGCCGCACTTGTGCGCATGTGCGAGTCCGGAGCAAACCTGTTCGAGGTAGTGAATCGCACGCTGGATCGGCAACGGCCGTCCTTTCGTGAGTGCAAACATGTCGCCGCCCGGAAGGTACTCGAGCACGATGTAGTGAAACGTGGTGCCGTCGAGATCGATGGCGGTGCCGTGTCCGAGACGATTGATGACGTTCGGGTGACGAACGCGATCGAGAGCGATCGCTTCGTTTTGAAAATTTGTTACGAGTGTTCTTTCGAGTTCCGCGTCAGGAGCGTCCTGAAGATAGAGATTCAGAGCTTTGATGACGATCCGTTGCGGCGCGCCTGGGGGCGCTGCGTTGTCGTGGGCGACGTAGATCTCGGCGTAGCTGCCACGTCCGAGGCATTCAATGATGTCGTAGCGCCCATCGAGTCTGCTCTGTTGAAGTTTGAGTTCCGCCATTAGTTCGCCCCTGATTGGCAACTTAGATGCAGCGCAAACAGGTCAGGGTTATGGTCAGGGGGCGTTTGTGTTGGAGGGCGGCTGCGTCACTTGTTCGTAATGATTCAGCACTTTCCAGCGATCTCTTTGCGTTCTGACGCTGATCGCGGCCAGGCCGAGAATCGAATCGCGCTTGATCGTGGCGCTCGCGGGCGTAGGGTTCGCATCAGACTTGCTGATCGCCGCGTCGAAGGCCTTACCGGCTTCGTCAGTATTTCCGCTCAGAAGATTTGCGCGACCATAAAGATACAAAAACTCAGCATTCGGAGAGTCGAGCGGGCTCTGCACTCCCGAATTCAACAACTCCTTGTTTATGTCCGACGCCAGCCACGCACGCGGATCGCGATCGACTTGCCGTCGCGCTCTTTCAAACTGCACAAACGGTTCCTCCGGCACGGGCGTGCTAGCCGGAGCTGCAGTTTGAACAACCGGTTCAGTCTTTGACGCGAGAAACGGAATGCGTTCCTTGTACCGCGCGCCTGCATAGAAAGCGGCGCCAAGCAACAGCAGCACAACCAAAACACCGGCGGCACGCGCGGCGCCGCTCCCTTGCTTCGTCTCCGCTTCCGCAACGTTGAGCGGTTCACGCGTGTTTACCGGTTCATGGCTTGCGAGACCAGGAAACGCAATGCGCGAAGCGGGTACGAAACTTGTCGATTCCGGTTCGGTGCCATTACCCGACCGTGCTGCGGCGTAAACAGGCTGTGTCTCGGGTGAGATTGTAGGTTCGAGATCTGCCTGTCGTTCGCCCGACTTGAGATGTTCGCCGACGCGCACCACCACCACCGTCAAATTATCTTCCGCACCTCGCTCGTAACATCGCCGCTTCAACTCATCGCAAAGCTCCTCGAGGCTATTGCTGACCACCATGAGTTGGCGAAGCTCGTTGTCGGAAACGTGCCGGGTAATACCGTCGGTGCACAGTAGAAACTCGGTGCCGTCTTCAACCTCCATCGTCTTCATATCGACTTCGACGGCCGGCTCTGCGCCGAGTGCACGGCTGATCACGTTTTTGCTCGGATGATTGGCGGCCTGCTCGGGAGTCATTCTCCCAGCTCGCACTTCTTCTTCGACAATCGAGTGATCTTCAGTTTCGCGACGAAGTTGCCCGTCAGGTGTGAGTCGATAAAGTCGAGAATCGCCGACGTGACCAAACGTCGCGATGTTTCCTTTGAGATGAAGGGCGACGATCGTCGTGGCCATCATGGAAAACTTGGCGTGCTCCTGGGCCATCTGATGAATCGAAGCGTTGGCGCGCTGGATGGCGAGCTCCATGCGATCTTCGACGTCGGTGCCGTCGATCTGGTGTCGAAACGCTTCGTCGAGAACTTCGATCGCAGTCTGCGACGCGACTTCGCCGGCTTCCGCCCCACCAACGCCGTCGGCGACAGCGAAGATCGAACGCTGAGGGTCGTGCAAGAGGGCATCCTCATTCAACGGACGGCGCTCGTTAAGGCCGCGGTCCGTAAGTGATGAAGATTGGATCTGGAACGTTTTGGTCTGTTCGCTCATTGCACTGCCTCCAGCTTAAGGGGAGAAGAACTTTTAGCCACGGGCCTGTCCAGCACGACTTTGTCGCGAGCATTTCGATGTGAAAACGCCATCAGCATTCCGAGCATCGCAAAGCTCGTGATCAAACTGAAGCCACCGTGGCTGACAAAGGGCAAAGTAATTCCAGTCATCGGGAGCGCTCGCAAAATGCCGCCGATGTTCACCAGGGCTTGAAACCCTATAAAAGCCGTTAGACCAGCCGCGCACAACTTCGTAAACATATCACGCGCCTCCAGCGAAGTGCGAACGCCTGCGATTACGAAAATTATGACCGCGAGAATGATCACGGCGCCGCCGAGCAGGCCCGTTTCTTCTGCAATCGCAGCGTAGATGTAATCGGAATCGGCGATGGGGATCACTTCCGGATAACCAAGACCGAAGCCACGCCCGCTGGTGCCGCCGGAATCGATTCCAAACGCCGCCTGTGCGGGTTGAAACGCGAGTTTGTCAAACCAGATGTCCACGTTGACCGTTCTCTGCAACCCCGGGCTTTGTTCCGCAAGCTCTTTGAGTCGCTGGTCTTCCTTGAGAGCGTCTTCGTAGTCTCTCTTCCACCATGAGACTTCAGGCGACGGCGGATCAAAACCGTCGAGCCACAGGTGAAAACGTTGCTGTATGCGTGAAGGCAGGGCGGCGCTGATCGGCCGTGCGATAGTCGGCAGTAGTGGGACCTGTGCCTGGATATCGCGCGGCAATGCGCCGACGACCAGAATTCCGATCACGAGTATCACTGAACCGACGAACAGCAGGAGCTGTGGCCAGCGCCGCACCGCGACGAGATAGAGCGTCGTGTAAGCGCCGCTGAAGATGAGCATCTGTCCGAAGTCCTTCAGAGCGAAGAAGGGAACGAACGGCAGCATCGCCATCACAAGCAGGGGAATGATGTCGCGGGCGCGTGGAATGCCCCAGTAAGTTTCAGCGAGATCTTTGTAACGCGCCGTGAGAATGCCTGCGAAGCCGACGAGGAACGGGATCTTCGAAGGCTCCCACGGAGTCATGTTTCCGAGTGCTTTACCGGCGCTCGACGTGATGACCGCCATCGCAAGTGGGAGGAGTGTAAATAAAACTATGATGAAGCTGTTTCGCTGGAGCCATAACAGGAAACCGTCGCGAGTGCAGAGGTAAAAAGCAACCGCGAACATCAGGAAAGAGAAGATGGGAATCCATGTGTAACTCGACGTGATCGCGTTCCAGAGCGAATAGTTCGACTCTTTTTTCGGAAGCGTGTTGATGTCGATCGGCTGAGCGGGCGTGGGCGGCAGGCCCATCATCTGCTTCTTCACCGGATCGTAATTTTCCATGATGTAACGCGTGCGCAGCGCCTGCATTTTTTCTTCGCGTGCGGCGGCTTTGTTGCGCGCGTTGTATTCCGGATCGCTGTAGAGTCGATACTGGACCAGCATACCGAACGCAAACAGCAGTATGGCCGTCGTGAAGAGCACCCAGTTGCCGGCGAAGCGCATGTTACGCGACAGCCAGATGGCGAGCAGCATCAGCGGGAAGAACATCATCAGGTCGCGCACGGCGCCGATGGTCGACGTCTCATACCCACGCAACAACCCCGCGCGATGAACAGCCATGTATCCTGTGATCTCGAGTCCGAGTATCAGCAGGATTAGCAGAAGGTGTGACGACGCCCTATTCCTCATTTACCCTTTCTTCATTTCCTAAATCCATGTCTTAAGATCCGCGTTCATCCGCGGCCCGGCTTTACTTGAAGTACCCAAGATCCCGCGCCTTCAACACGAGCGCCGCCGCAATCGGCGCCGCGGATCTCGATCCATAACCTCCGCCTTCAACAATCACCGCAATCGCCAGTTGCGGTCGCTCGAGCGGCGCAATACACAAAAACCATCCGTCGATCCGCGGGTTTTCATTGTCCATGATCACTTCATCGTACTCGCGAATGATGTTGCCGCGATTGTCACGCTCGATCCGGTGTCGAGTCTTCGGCTCGCCAGTCTTCGGATCATAAACAGGGACAACTTTCTGCGCCGTTCCAGTCTTGCCGCCCGTGTTGATGCCCGCCGCTTTTACCGGTCCAAACACACCGCGGGCCGTGCCGCTGGCGCCGCCTGTTACGAGTCCCATGATCGAACGGAGTCGCGCCGCCTGGGCCGGCGTCAACACCTGGTTGAACACCTGCGGCCTTACTTCCATTTCGATCCGCGGCTTCATCAGTTTGCCTTCCATGTTCCCGACTGTCGCCGCCGCCAGCGCCATCTGAAACGGCGTCATCTGTCCAGCATATCCCTGACCATAGCCGATGAGCGCGAGATCGTATCTCGTCACTTGCTTGCCCGTGACGATGGTCGCTTCTCTGGGCGCAAGAGCTCGTTTGACCGCGTCAGTGCTGGCGTTCCAGATATCTGATTGTTTGCGGCCACGCAAGGCTTCCGAGGGTGTGTCGTATGCACCGATGCCGAGCAGTTGTGCCGCGCGTTTCAAACGTTCCTGACCAAGCTTCACACCCATTTGGGCGAAATACTGGTTGCATGAAACTTCAAAAGCATGATCGATGCCGATGCGGCCGTGCACTTCCGCTGGTCCGGCATCGTCGAAGATGACGTTTGCGCCGGGCGCCGCGTAGTAACCGCTGCCGCTGCACGTAAACTCCGTGTCCTGCTCGCCCGCAAGAAACGCCGCGATCATCGTGACTGTTTTGAAAGTTGAACCGGGGATGTAGTACGCGCCGGTAGCTCGACTCACGAGTGGACGATCGCGTTCGTTGGCTTCAAGACGCATCCACGTACGCTCATCGCTTACTTCGGCCAGGCTGTATGAAGGCTCGCTGTACATCGCGAGCACGTCGCCGTTCTGCGGATTGATTACGACAACGGCGCCGTGTTTTCCTTTCAACTGATCGACCGCAGCCTGTTGCAGGCCACGATCGATCGTCAGGTGCACGTCCTGATTGCCCTGGAACTCGACCTCACGGCCTTTGATCACTTCAAGCGCTTCAGGCAACGCACCGCTTTGCACGCCAAACAACGCGCGCTCCAAACCTGGATCGCCGCGATCCGATCCAAACAGATGGGCCAACGCTTTATCCATCGGGTATTCGCGCCGGATGTTTCCGCTTGAATCGCGTTTGTAGTAGGCGAGTGGCTGGTCCACGCGGCCACTACGATCAAAGACCCAGCCGCGGAGGGTCGATTCTGAGAGCCGGCGTCCACGAAGATCTTTGTAGCTCAGGTCCTGGAATTTCTGGTTTCGTTCGGCGGCGTAGTGGGCCCAGTAGATATGAAATGAAAACATTCCGACGGCGAGCAGCACAAACAACACTCGCAGTGCTTTGAGGCCGCGATTGGTCGACGTCGAGCCGAGACGTTTTCTGACTTCCTTCGGCAGATTTTCAG
>DASUPZ010000519.1:0-7921 GCA_036280855.1 Pyrinomonadaceae bacterium
TCCAAAAGGCCGGATATCTCGCTTACGGGTGTCCGCCGACGCTTGTCTGCGGATCGATGTTGACGGAGATGATCGTTGGGAAAACTATCTCTGAGGCACAGCAGTTGACGCGTGCAGATCTACTCAACGCGATCGGCGGACTGCCCTCAAGAAAACATCACGCCGCTGCCCTCGCGATTGAGACGTTGAATTCAGCTATCACCAGTTTAAATCAACGCTGAGGAGTGCCGACCACGCGCGGGCGTGCGGGTGGTGGGTCAGCCGGCAAGATCGTCGTACGTTTGTGATATTGAGGCCCACAATACTTCTTCGGTTCCGTGCCAAATGTAAAGGTCTTCGTTCGAATCACCGGACAAGTCTCCACCGCAATCAATCCCGTCGCCGGATCTATGTCCAACGTGATCGTGCCTTCAAGACTACTTTCAGGCAGGCCCGGTCTTCGCGGTGAAGGTGAAGGCGAGGCCGTAGGAAGCGGCGGCTGTGGATCGTATGACGGGTCCATCGCAGGTGATGGCTCCGGCAACTCCTCGGGCGATGCCTCCTCAGTTGGTAACTCAGAAACGGTATTTGGACCAGTGCCGTTGATAAACAACTCAACGCGCTTCTCGGTGTCTTCAAGCGCGGCGAGTTGACCTGTCTTCGGGTTGATCTCAACCTGCTCAACGCCCGCCGGCATTTCCCAGTCGCCTTCCCATTCAGGATGCTGCGCGAGCGCCACCTGCATGAAGTCGGCCCAGATCGGCAAAGCGGAATTCGCGCCGGTCAAACCGAGTTGCGAGCCGTCGTCAAAACCAACCCACACTGCGCAAACCAGGTGGGGTGTGTAACCCGCAAACCATCCGTCACGCGAAGTTCCGGTCTTCCCTGCCAGCGGGCCTTTCAAACCACGTGCGCGGACTTTCGCTGCTGTCCCACGATTCACAACGTCTTTCATGAACGACGTCATTACATAAGCAACGTCAGGTCGAAGCACTTCCGATTTTTGCGCGGTCGGCGCGGCGATCGTTACGCCGTTGCCGGTCGTTATGCGATTAATGGCGATCGGGCTGACGCGCGTTCCGAGATTTGCAAAAGCCGTGTACGCCGACGTTATTTGCAGAGGTGTTGCTTCACTTGTACCAAGCGCCATCGCCGGATACGCGCGTGGAGGTTTCGGCAAACCGGCCTTCGCGGCGAGACTCATCACACGCCCGATCGTCACCTCCATCGCGACGTCAACCGTTACGACGTTGAGACTATGGACCAACCCATCGCGCAAAGTAACCGGCGCGTTACTGTAACTCTCGCCAAAGTTCCCGGGTGAATATTCCTGGTTATCAAACGTGAACGTCTTCGGCTCGTCCATGTAAGTCGTGGCCGGCGTGATCACACGGGGCACCGGATCGTATGCGGTGTTCAACGCTGTCGCGTACACGAAAGGTTTGAAAACTGAACCCGGTTGGCGGTAAGCATCCGTCGCCCGGTTCAACTGGCTCTTTGCATAGTCGCGACCTCCGACCATCGCCACGATCTCGCCGGTCTTCGCGTTCATCGCGACGAGGGCGGCTTGCAACGTGCCCGGCTCAAAACGTTTCGCCTGGATCTTGTCGAGCGCGGCCATCTGCTTCGTCAACGCGGCGTAAGCTGCGCGCTGAAGATCCATATCGATCGTGGTGTAGATGCGGAGATGTTCGGCAGCGCCGTTGCCCGCGATCATGTCGCCGAGCTGGTTCTGCACGTAATCGGCAAAATAAGGCGCGTCGGAAACGTCGATACGTCCGCGCGCGGGAACTACCTGCAACTGTGCGGCTTTTGCGTTCTTTGCCTCGTCCTGCGTGATAACGCCGGCTTCCAGCATCGAGTCCAAAACCTGGTTGCGACGGGCCGTTGCTGTTTCGGGTTTCGTGTACGGGTTGTAACGATTCGGACTGCGAATCAGCGCGGCAAGAAACGCCGACTCCGGAAGCGTCAGTGTCGTCACGTCTTTGTTGAAGTAAGCACTCGAAGCTTCGCCGAAGCCGTGAATCGAGAATCCCGCATGCTGGCCCATGTAGACCTGGTTACAGTAGAGCTCGAAAATCTTTTCCTTGCTGAGTCGAGTCTCGAGGATGATCGACATGTAGGCTTCGGAGATCTTTCGCTGCCACGTTTGTTCCGGTGAAAGCAGAAGGTTCTTGACGAGTTGTTGCGTGATGCTGGAGCCGCCCTGGCGCGCGATAGGTGAGTTTGGATCCGCATCGTAGCGCCTGACGAACGCGCGAATGATGCCGCGAATGTTTACACCGTAATGCTCGAAGAACGATCGATCTTCAGTGACCGTGATCGCTTTGACCAGATGCGGCGGCAGATCGCCAAAGCCGACGACTTTACGTTTGGCGCGTTCGCTTCCGGTGACGGAACTGATCAACTCGGGCTCGAGCCAAACGCGTTGCAACCGTCCTCTGCCATCGAGATCAGTCAGCGAGCTGATGGCTTTTCCCGAATTCGTAAACTGTATCCTTACCCGCTGAAACTGCCTGACGCCGTCAACACTCGAAGCGTCGCTTGGCTCCACGTCGACAGTCGTTCCATTTACTGAATAACGGCCGCGACCGAGGTCAGCCTGCTGGCCTGTCTCGACGTAGCCGGCACGTTTCAAAAAACCTACAACGTCGGCTTGTGAGACCGCCTCGTCATCCCGCAGTTGTTTTGGCGCCGCGTAGATACCGGCCGTTCGCGTGTAAACTTCACCGGCGAGGAGATTGTCGATGCGGCCTGAAAAGACGGTCCAGTAGTAGATTAGAATTCCGAGTACGATCGCGCCTATGAAAACCAGCGGGAGCAGAACCGGCAAGCTCAACAACCGGCGCAGCAGCCGTCGCAAAAAGCTCGGCTCCCTCTGCACATACGACACGACATGCGGATTGCGGCTGGGTCGCCCCTGGTATTGATTATCTGGCGGATAGCGTACTGGCATATGGTTCCGCGTCGGTCTTCAGATATTACGTAACATTCTCGGCGCGGTTCTGTCGATGTTAAGTTTGACAGGGTTAGCCACATTCGCTAACGTGGCTGGCCTCCATCGGTGCCTCAGGGACTTTGATGCCACTGGTCAGTTATGAGTCTAACACGCTATTCGATTCGCGTTTTTATAACTAAATGAAAACCTTAGTAACCGGAGGCAGTGGCTACCTGGGCACATTCGTGCGCCAGTTTTTCTCTGCCGACGACTTTTCCCGCCGCTCGTTTCTCGACGTCCTCGACGAGGAAGCTCTCGGCAAGATCGCAGACTACGACGCCGTCATTCATCTCGCCGCACACTTCGACAAGAGCCCTGAAGGCGCCGAGGAGTGTTTTCGCACTAACGCACAAGGGACGGCGAACGTCCTTCGCAGCATGCGGCCCGGCGCGATTTTCATCTACGCCTCGACCAAGGATGTTTACGGCAGTAACGCCAATGCGGAAGGCGAAGTTGGCGAAGACACAAGCACCGCCTACTGCGGTCAATCGGCGTTCGAGTGGTCCAAGCTCATCGGCGAACGATACGTCGAGTACTACGCGCAGCAGAAGAACCTTCGCGCCTGCATCTTTCGACTCTCAACCATCTTCGCCCGACCGTCGGAGGGCAACGCGCCGGGTATCGTGACTCACTACGTCGAGTCGATTAAGCACCGCACGCCGATCCGGCTGCCCGCGTCCGGCGATCCTGTGCGCGATATTCTTTATGTCGACGACTTCTCGCGAGCTTGCCAGTCGTTCATGTATTCCGAGGTCAAGCTTGGTCTCTATAACCTGGGAGGCGGTCGTCTCAACGCGGTTAGCCTGCGTGAACTCATACAGCGAATCAGCACGATGATTGAGATCGAGCCCGTGATTCAGGAGGATCCATCGATTCCCCTCCCTGTGCCGTTGCGCTACGTCTCGGATATAACCAAAATCAACCAGGAACTGGGCTGGCGACCGTCGATCGGAGTTCCCACGGGGCTGCAGGTTTTACTTTAGGAAGTTGTGATGACGAGGGTGCAGGCTGACAGTATCAGGCGAGTCGTAGTGCGCAGCACGAACTGGGTAGGCGACTCGTTGATGACTGTGCCTGCGCTTCGCGCGCTGCGCCGAGTGTTGCCGGATGCAAGGATCACGCTCGCGATTCGTCCGGGGGCAAAGGGGATTTTTGCGGAAGCTGATTTCATCGACGATGTTCTCGTTTACGATCGGAAGAATGCGTTGTCGGTGTTTCCGCAGGTCCGCGAGTGGAGGCGACGACAGTTCGATCTGGCGTTGCTCTTTCAGAACGCTTTTGAAGCTGCACTGATCCCGTTTCTTGCGGGCGTGCCGTTGCGGCTTGGATATGCAACTGAGTCGCGACAGTCTTTGCTCACGCATCCGCTCGCACTCCCTGACTGGCGTTCGTCGAGGCATGAAGTCTTTTATTACCTGTATCTCGTTACAGCCCTCGAGCAGTTGTTGTATGGAACGAGCAGCATTTGTGAAGCGCCGCCGGATGCGAGCATTGAGATCTCTGAAAGTCGAAAGGTTGAAGCGGGCGGTTTGCTTCGCGGGTTTGGCGTTCGAGACGAAGAGCTTGTCGTTGCGATTTGCCCGGGCTCGATAAACAGCCGCGCGAAACGATGGCCTGCTGAGGCGTATGCCGCGCTGGCTGATCGTTTGGTTGAAGCGCGCCGGCAGGTTGTGTTGATTGGTTCAAAGGACGAGCTTGACGTGTCGAACGAGGTTGCGAGCCGGATGCAACAACGTCCGATCGTGTTAACCGGAAAGACGACTCTCGACCAAATCACGGCGGTGCTCGCAACCGTGGATCTCATAGTTACCAACGACACGGGTCCGGCTCACATTGGCGCCGCGCTCGGACGCCCGACCATTGTTATCTTTGGACCGACAAATCCGTTGACCACGCGTCCGTTTGCACCTGAAGCAGTAGTTTTGAGACGTCCGCCGGATTGCGCGCCGTGCATGCTGCGCGATTGTCCGATCGATCATCGTTGTATGACGGCGATCACGGTCGACGACGTATTTGACCGCGCGCACGCGTTGCTGAAGCGTGGTAGTTTTGCAAAGACAGTCAGGAGCATTTGCGAACCTGTGGAGTGTGGCGACGTGTCGCCGCTTTGTTGAGACGAATGAAACGACGCGCAGTCTTCATCGATCGTGATGGAACAATCTCCGAGGAAGTCGGCTACATCAATCATCCGTCCCGGTTTCGTCTGTTTGATTATTCTGCGGAGGCGATCAGGCTGCTAAACAGCAATGGTTGGCTCGCCATCCTGGTTACAAATCAGGCCGGCGTCGCCCGCGGTTACTTTTCAGAGGATCTCATCGTAAACGTTCACGATCAGCTCAAGCGCGGCTTGCAGGCCGGTTCCGCGCAGCTCGATGCAATCTACTACTGCGCACACCATCCGTCGGTCGGCGAGCCGCCATATCGATTTGACTGCGACTGCCGCAAACCAAAGCCCGGATTGATCGATCGAGCCGTGAAAGACTTTGACGTAGATCTGGCTGCAAGCTGGATGGTTGGCGATCGTTACGGTGACGTAGAACTGGCGCGAAACGCAGGTTTACATTCGGCTTTTGTGCTGAGCGGGTACGGGCGGGGCGAGTGGGAGTATCAACGCCAGTCGTGGAGATATGAGCCGGATCTCGTGTGCGAGAACCTGCTCGACGCAGTCCAAAAGATCGTTGATTTGAAATAGGTTCAGAGTTCAAGCTACGTTCAGAGTTCAAGCTACGTTCAGAGTTCAAGCTTTAGCTTGCGCTCTGCGAAGGGTGCAACCTAAAGGTTGAACTCTGAACGTTGAACTCTGAAGGGAACAAAATGACTTCAGAGCTTCACGAGCGACTAATTGACATCATCGGTCGATTCTCAGATCAGAGAATCGTGCTGCTTGGCGACTCGATCGCCGACAGGTTCCTGCACGGCTCAATCAGCAGAGTCTCGCGCGAAGCGCCGGTCTTCATCCTGCGTCACGAACAAACAGAGACACTTCCGGGCGGCGCAGCAAACTGCGCGATGAATCTTGTCGCACTCGGCGCTCGCGTCTGTTTGATCTCCGTGACCGGCGCGGACGAACCCGGCCGAGAGCTGCGCGCAAAACTCGAAGCAGCGGGCGTGGATATCAGCGGCGTGATCGTTTCCGAAAAAGTTCAAACAACAACGAAGGTACGAATTCTTGCCGGCCATCCGCAGTCGAGCAAACAGCAAGTGATCAGGATCGATTACGACGGCGCTCCCATTAGCGATCCCGAACTACGCGAAGCGATCACAACGAAGCTCAAACAGAGCATCACCGCGGGCGACGCGTTCGTGATCTCCGATTACAACTACGGCGTAGTTAACGAGGACGCCATCGACGTGATGCGGAAGCTCGATCTGCCTGTGCTGGTCGACTCGCGCTTTCGTCTCTCAGAACTCGCCGGATTTACTGCTGCAACGCCTAACGAAGACGAAGTGGAAACTCTGGCGGGCGCCAAGCTCGGATCAACGCAGCAACTCGAATCCGTCGCAAAGCAGTTGAAACAGCGTCTCGCCCTTCGCGCTCTCCTGGTGACACGTGGCAGCCGTGGCATGATGTTGCTTGAAGACGAAACCGCACCCGTTCACATCCCGGCCGAAGGAGCTCAACAGGCGGTTGACGTGACGGGCGCAGGCGACACCGTGATCGCCACATTCGCACTCGCGCTCGCGTGCGAAGCTTCATTTACCGACGCCGCTCATCTGGCGAACTTTGCGGGCGGGCTCGTCGTCATGAAACGCGGAACCGCCACAGTAACCGCAACCGAGCTCGAGCAATCGATACAAAGTTCAAAAACAGATTGATGACTGTCTTAAGCCGCGAAGAGTTGATAAAACGTGTGGAGTCTGCGCGCGAACAGGGCGCGCGAATCGTTTTCGCGAACGGCTGCTTTGACGTGTTACACGTCGGACACGTGCGGTATCTTGCAGGCGCACGGGAGCTCGGCGACATCCTCGTGGTGGGCGTCAACTCCGACGCGCAGGTCGCAATTCAGAAAGGCGCCGGTCGACCGGTACTCCCCGCAACCGAACGCGCCGAGATCGTCGACGCTCTCGAGCCGGTAACCTACGTCACGATTTTCGATGAACCTACCGTCGAACAACTGCTTCTCGCACTCAAACCCGACGTACACGCGAAAGGCACAGACTACACGACCGAGACCGTTCCCGAGCGTGACGTGGTACGATCCTACGGCGGACAAGTGGCGATCGTCGGCGATCCCAAAGATCACTCGACCTCAGCCATCATCGCTCGTTTAGGAAACCCCAATGCGTAAACTGATCTGTCTTTTTCTATCCGCGTTTATATCCGCGTTAATCTGTGTCCTGCTTTTTTCCGCAGTCACGCACGCACAGACGCGCTTCGATCCCGACGGCTCCTTCTGGATCCACGAACAACCTCCAGACGAATTTTCGGAAGTCAGTGCTATAAATTTGAACGCGAAGAAACTGCGACGACTTCCCTCGCCCGGATTACAAATAACTGACGGCACCAACTATCGCTTCAAAACACTCACAGTCAAACGCCACAACTTCACGTTCACCACGGTCGCGTTGAAAGGCGTCTCCTACAGTTTTTCCGGAAAATTTTTGAAAGGCGGAAACTTTGCCGCGACGGCTTTGAACGACGAAGTTCCAGTGATGGAAGGCACCATCACCCGCTATCGCGACGGAAAAAAAGTTGCTGAGGCGAAGCTCAAGTTCATCTATTTCGGCGGGACCTGAGCTGGCGATGAGAATTCTGATCGTAAAACTCGGAAGCATTGGCGACGTCGTTCATACCTTGCCGGCGCTCGCGGCCCTGCGCGAGGCGATGCCCCAGGCCGAGATTTCATGGGTCGTTGAAAGACAATCTTCAGAAATTTTGAAAGACAACCCGCTTCTGGATCGTCTCATCGAAGTCGACACGAAGGCGCTGAGGCGCGGGCTGAT
>DASUPZ010000520.1:0-5810 GCA_036280855.1 Pyrinomonadaceae bacterium
GAGCTTCTGACCACCTGTGTTTGTTGTCTGTTGCAATTAAATCCTCGGGGAGAAGATGATCCTGAACCGGGAAATCATACCTTCTTCATTGCCAATTTCCGATTGTCAATTGCCGATTGTTGCAGCAATTGAGAATTGGCAATCGGAAATTGGCAATGTTCTAGGAGGGGTTGCTGAAGATCAGTCGATCGAAGTCGGGGTCGTTACGCAGAGGGTTCAGGTCGTGATCGTGTTGAGCGCGAACGCGCAGGTTCGGCTGGAGATTGAGTGCTTTTTGGAGCGACTCCAAAGCAAGATCAATCGAACCCAGTCGAGCGCGAGTTGCGGCCAGGCCGTAGTGAATGTGTGCTGCTTCGGGTTCACGTTTAAGGGCGCGTTCAAACATCTCCTGGGCGGCGACGTATTCGCCCCGGTTCAGTTCGATAACTCCTCGATCGTAAAGCGAATCAGCGTCACGTGGAAGAATACTTTCGGTCCGCAAGCGCGATTCAGCGATGGCAAGGTAGGTACGAGCACGAGCTGCCACCTCGGAAACTTGCGAGTACTTGTCTACCAAAATTCGGAATTGATTGCGGGCCTCGGCGAAGCGACCTCTTGTGAATTCCTTGTGCGCGCGTTCAAACGCTACCAACGCAGCAGACTCATCCACCGTCGGTGGACGTGGCGGCGGTGGCGCCGGAGTGGCTCTCACGGCTCGCACGGCGGCGAGCTTGTGCGTCTTTTTGACCCTCGGCGCGCTGGTCGCCTTTGGCGTGGTTGTTCTCGGTGCGGTCGCCGCCTTCGAGGCTGCTTTACGCGTTAACGATTTCGGTGTCGCCTTCTTAGCCTTGGCTGGAGCTTTGGTTTTTGCAGCGGTCTTCTTCGCCGCCCGCGCCTTCGCTGGCTTCCGGGCAGAAGCCTTCGCGGTCACGGCTCGTTGGGCTTTGGGTTTTGACGGCGATTTAGCTTTGACAGCGCGTTTGGTGGTTTTTGCCGATGCTGTTTTAACCTTTGAACGCGATGTTGACCGTCTCAAGCCTTTTGTGAGACTGCTGCTCATGGGTGGAATCTCAAAAGGCTGCTCACCTTCGCGAGCAGCCGTGGAAGTCGCCGGGAGCTTACCATAGACGCCCCTCTAGATCAACGAGCACAACTATTTAAGGGTGCTTTAACCCTGCGGCTTTGGGCCACATATTTGACAAAAGTGTAAACAAAGAAAAAACTTGCTGCACATTGTTGGCTATGCTAAAGTGCGTCTTGGCTTACGGAGGCTTAATCCACCTCGGCAAACCGCCCCAACCGAAGAAGTAACCTCTTTTAGTTTCATAAACTTGCAATCCGCGGAACAGGCGTTTCAGCTTACTCTCCAGGAAACTAATCCCACCCCGGCCTTCAACAAAGAGTCGCACAATGGCAGACACACCAATCCTGTTGCGTGAACAGCAGTACCACCAATTAAAGGCTGTCCTGGCGCGCCTGCGGATGGACGCCTCAGCCAAGGTGGTCTTTCTGGTAGATAAGGACGGTCAGGAGATCGCATCTCAGGGTGAAGTGGGAAATCTTGACACAACCAGTTTGGCGTCTCTCGCCGCCGGCAACGTCGCGGCAACCGGGGGAATGGCTCAACTGATCGGGGAGAAGGAATTCCCAACCCTCTCTCATGAAGGTGAAAAAGAGAGTATTCACATTTCCGTGGTCGGCAGGCTCCTGCTCGTGGTCGTCTTTGACGAACGCTCCAGCCTCGGACTAGTGAAACTCCGCAGCAAGCAGGTTTCTCATCAACTGGCGGCAATGTTTGAAGAGATTGCTGCCGGCGACTTTGACGACCTCGATTCCCCGTTCGCCGAAATCACAGACGAGGACATCGATAGTCTTTTCAGCTAACGGCATGCGCTATGACCTTTATTAACTACGCTTCAAGAGAAATCAACTGCAAGATCGTCTACTACGGCCCAGGTCTGTGTGGTAAGACGACGAATTTGCAGTACATCTTCGATTCGACCGCGCCCCAGGCGCGCGGCAAGCTGATCAGCCTCGCAACGGAGACCGACCGAACGCTGTTTTTCGATTTCATGCCACTCGAGCTCGGCACGGTCCGCGGGTTCAAAACGCGCTTCCACCTGTACACGGTTCCAGGTCAGGTTTTTTACGATGCGTCCCGCAAACTGATACTGAAGGGCGTGGATGGCGTGGTTTTTGTTGCTGATTCTCAGGAAGAGCGAATGGATGCGAATATCGAGTCGTTGTACAACCTGGAAGAGAACCTGCAGTCGCAGGGTTACGACTTGTTGAAGCTTCCCTACGTGCTGCAACTCAACAAACGCGATTTGGGCAACATTGTGCCCGCCGAAGATTTAGCTTCAGAGCTGCAGCGGAAGGGCGAACCTGTTATCGAGGCTGTTGCCTCAACGGGTCAGGGGGTGTTCGACACTTTAAAAGCGGTCGCAAAACAAGTACTCACCGAGCTTCGCAAAGGCTAAAAACAGTTAGACAGGATTACAGGATTTTCAAGATTGACATGATTTAATCCTGCCCATCTTGAAAATCCTGTAATCCTGTCTAAAGGTCTGTAAATCCTCTCTACTCCAGAGACTTCAACATCAACAAACCGTCGCCGCCGTTGGAGTAGTACTTCGGCAGTTTCTGAGTGATTGTGTACCCGAGGCTCTCGTAGAGTTTCTGCGCGGCAGTGTTCATTGTCCTGACTTCGAGGCGTACCAGCCGCACGTTGCGTTTGCGAAACGCCTCCTCCACCTGGAACATCAATCTCTTCGCCAGGTTTCGCCGCCGGTGTTCGGGCGCTACGCCGACCGTCGTTACGTGTCCGGTGTGATCCGGCTCGACGAGTCCAATCACGAATCCCGCCATTACGCCGCCCGTAGTTACCGCACGAAACGAAACCGATTCCGGAGCAGTCAGCAGGTAGTCGAAGGTCTCCCGGCTGTAGGCTTCCCCATCCACGAAGCAGCGCTGATCGAGCCGCCAGCACTCGTCAAGCTGAGAGATGGTTAGCGGACGAATGTCGTAGCTTGTGCCCCATGAAGGCGTGGGCGTCTTCTCTTTTTTCTCGGCATCAAACTCGACGTCCGAGGACTGAGACGACGACAACCAGCGCGACCGAAATTTCTTTAGTACTGCCATAGACGTTTGTGTTGCGGGAGTCGACAACGGCCTTAGTTTACCATTGACGTTTTTAGTTGCCTACAGGATTAACATGCAATCCCCGTAACTGTAAAAACGGTATTTTTCCGACACGGCATGACGGTAGGCGCGCAGCACAAATTCGCGTCCTGCAAACGCGCTGATGAGAATGAGCAGGGAAGAACGCGGCAAGTGAAAATTGGTGAGCATGGCGTCGGCAACGCGGAAACGGTAACCGGGCTTGATCGTCAGGGCGGCCACACCGCTGCGTGCGACGACTAAGCCTTCGTGGGTCACAGAAGATTCGAGTGCTCGCATCGTAGTCGTGCCGACAACGATCGCTCGTCCGCCCTTCGCGCGTGCTTCGTTGATTGTGTGGGCTGTTGATTCAGAGATCTCGAAGCGTTCACCAGTGACTGAATGTTGGGCCACGTCGTCAACTCGCACCGGTTCGAAAGTTCCATAGCCGACGTGAAGCGTGATTTCAGCGATTGAAGCAATCGAAGCAACTTCCGCGAGTACTTCCTGAGTGAAGTGCAAGCCGGCCGTAGGCGCAGCAATCGCGCCGCGATGTTTCGAGTAGATCGTTTGATAGCGTTCGCGATCTTCCTGAGACACACCCGCGGGACGTTTTATATACGGCGGCAGCGGTGTCGATCCAACCTCCGCGAGAACTTCGTAAAACGGGCCTTTGCAGTGAAAACGCACGCGCCGGATCTCGACGCCTGGCGAGTCGAGTATCTCGGCGATCAACTTGCCTTCGCCGAATGTTACGAGCGAACTTTGTTTCAGCCTCGCCCCCGGCCGCATCAGTACTTCCCAAACATTGTTGTGGAGCTCACGCACGAGAAAGATCTCGACGTGCCCGCCGGTTTCAGTGCGTCGTCCACTCAAGCGGGCGGGAATGACACGTGAGTTGTTGACGACAACAACATCGTTCGGCCGCAGATAACTGGTGAATTCTTTGAAACTCGAATCGGTCCACGTCTGCTCGAGACGATCGAGCACCATCATTCGCGAGGCATCACGTTGTTCGAGCGGGGTCTGCGCGATCAGATCCGGTGGGAGTTCGTAATCGAAATCAGAAATGTGCACTGACTTGAATTACTCGTGTTTATCTGCAACGGGATGTTCGTAGTGGAACACTTTGGTCAACTGTGCGCCGAAGAGCAGGATCAAACTCGAAACATAGCTCCACGTAAGTACGGCGACGACAGCGCCCACTGAACCATAGATCTGATCGTAGTGAAAATACTGAAGACTCGACGCGAAGATGTACTTCGCCAGTTCCCAGAGCAGGCCTGCAAGAAAGGCGCCCGGCAAAGTATCTCTCCACGTTACTTCAGCGCGCGGCATGAATTTATAAATAAAAACAAACACGACGACAGTGATCAGGTAACTGCCCGCGGCGAACAACACTTGCCAGAACGCACTGCCGACCGAACTCAGCAATGCATATCGCTCGATTTGTCGCGGCGAAAACCTGCCCGTCATTTCTCGCAGTGCGACCAGTCCTGACGTGACGAGCACTGACAGCGCCAGTATCAATCCAACAACGCCGACCATTCCGATCGTCAGGGCACGTCCATGCCAGAAAGTCCTGGAGATCGCGCCCCAGATCCGGTTGAGTGCGCGCTCAACTACTGCAAACACCCACGACCCGGCCCAGAACACGAGAATCACACACGTGACGATTGCTCCGAATCCGATGTTTGAGAATGCTTCGATTGTCTCGCGCAGAAATCTGCTCGATCCGGGATAGACGTCGACTGCCGTGCTAAGCATCTGGCTTCCGGCCGCGAGCTTGTTACTGATTGCAAGCAATAACAGGAGTGCGGGGAAGAGGGCCATGAGTCCGAAGTAACTCATTGCCGCGGCGGACGTGAAGAGATCATTTTCGTGAAACTGGTGGAGAGTGTGCCCGAGCATCGACCGCCACGGCGAGCGATTACGAACGCCGAACGAACGACGCGTAAATGAAAAATAGTCTCTCATCGCAAAGCAGTTTAGTTCAGAGTTCAAGCTTTAGCTTGTCTCCGAGGATACAGCCTTATGGCTGAACTCTGAACTATCGAGTTTAGAACAGGCTGGGGACTCTTGCACCGGGGGTCTTTATGCCGAAGTGCTCGTACGCGAGCGGTGTTGCGCAACGGCCGCGCGGCGTACGATCCAAAAATCCAATCTGAATCAAGTACGGTTCGATGATCTCTTCGATCGAATCTTTCTCTTCGTGAATCGAAGCCGAGATCGTGCCCAGGCCTACTGGTCCACCGTTGAACTTTTCGAGAATGGTCAGCAACAGTTTTCGATCCATCTCGTCGAGGCCGTACGTATCGACTTCCATCCTGTTCAACGCATCGTTGGCGACGGCTTTGTTGATGCGCCCGTCGTAATCGACTTCGGCGTAGTCGCGCACGCGACGCAGCAAACGGTTGACGATTCGCGGTGTGCCGCGTGAGCGGCGAGCGATCTCACGCGCGCCTTCGTCGTCTATTTCGACGCCGAGGATCTCAGCGGAGCGTTTGCAGATGACTTCGAGATCCTCGTGCGGATAGAAGTCGAGATGAAAAACTATTCCGAAACGCCCGCGCAGCGGTGCAGTGATCAGGCCCGCTCGCGTTGTTGCGCCGATGAGCGTGAACTTTGGCAACTCGAGTTTGATCGAACGCGCGGCAGCGCCCTGGCCGATC